>CALEOJ010000060.1 GCA_937910425.1 uncultured candidate division WPS-2 bacterium | reverse complement strand
GATATTGGCGTGACTGGAGTTCAGACGTGTGCTCTTCCGATCTGGTCGTCGCCGCCTGCGTCGTCACCGACGGCCCGCTCAAGCTGCGCGGCCTCAACGACTCGAAGCAGGTCGTGCGGGAAATGCGCGAGTCGCTCGCCGTCGAGATCAAGGCGCAGTGCATCGCCTGGGCGATCGGCGAGGCCAGCGTCGAGGAGATCGACCGGCTCAACATCTACTGGGCCAGCATCCTCGCGATGGAGCGTGCCCTCGCGGCATTGCACGTCGCGCCGGAGTATCTGCTGACCGATGCCGTCCGGATCAAGTCGTGGCTCGGCCCGCAGGAACCGGTGATCAAGGGCGACGCGAAGTGCGCGACGGTCGCGGCGGCCTCGATCGTCGCGAAGGTGCACCGCGACGCGCTGCTGGTCGCACTGCACGAGACCTATCCGCAGTACGGGTTTCACCAGCACAAAGGATATGCGTCGCCGCAGCACATCGCAGCGCTCAACGCGCACGGACCGTGCGCCGAGCACCGGCGCGCGTTCTGGCGCGTGCGCGCGGCGTGGGCCGCACTGCCGGGGATGGAGCAGTTCGTCGACGCAGAGAGCGCCGCGCTCGAGGACGAGGCCGTGCTCACGTGAACCGCACGGAGCTCGGGCGCGCGGCAGAGGATGCTGCGGCCGCGCTGCTGGAGGCGCACGGCTACCGCATCGTCGGGCGCAACGTTCGGCTCCCGGGCGGCGAGATCGACATCATCGCTCGCGAGGGCGACACCGTCATCTTCGTCGAGGTGAAGGCGCGCGCAAGCGGCACGTTCGGCAGCGCGGTGCAAGCCGTCGACGGCCGCAAGCGCGCCACGCTCCGCACGATTGCGAGCGACTGGCTGCAGATCGCGGCGCCGCGCGCGAAGGCGCGCTTCGACGTCGTCACCTTCGACCGCGGCCGCGCGCAGCTGCATCGCGGAGCATTCGGATGACGGCGCTGACGGGACAGACGCTGGCCGGGCGCTATCGGGTCGACGCGCTGATCGGCCGCGGCGGGATGGCCGACGTCTACCGCGGCGCCGACGTCGTTCTCGACCGCGCCGTGGCGATCAAGGTGCTGACCGAGCGCGACGACGGCGAACGCGATCGCTTCCTGCGCGAAGCGCGCTCGATGGCGCGGCTCAACCACCGCAACGTCGTCGCCGTGTACGACGCCGGCCGCGACGCGGGTTCCTCGTACATCGTGATGGAGCTCGTCGAAGGGCGGACCCTCGCAACGGTACCGGCGCACGAGCTGACCGTGCATGCGGCGATCCGGCACTACATCGAGATCTTGGAAGCGCTGGCATACGCGCACGAGAACGACGTCGTCCACCGCGACGTCAAGCCGGCGAACGTGATGGTGTTGCCGAGCGGCGCCGTGAAGGTGATGGACTTCGGGCTCGCGCGCCGCACCAGCGACATGTCGCGCGCGTCGAGCGCCGGCGAGATCGTCGGGACGATCGCGTACTTGCCGCCGGAGCGCTTCCTCGGCAAAGTCGCCGACGCGCGCAGCGACCTGTACTCGGTCGGGGTGATGCTCTACGAGACGTTCACCGGCGTGCTGCCGTTCAAGAGCGATGCCGACGATCTGGTCGCCGTGATCTTCGCGCACGTCAACGAACCGCCGGCCGCGCCGCGCAGCGTCAATCGCGCGGTACCGGCGCAGGTCGAGCGCATCATCCTCCGCCTGCTCGAGAAAGAGCCGGACCGCCGCTACCAGAGCGCGCAGGAGGTCGTCGACGAACTGCGCTCGCTGGTCACCGGGCCGGTCGAACCGATCGATCCGGCGATGCACCAGCCTCCCTCGCCCCACGCTGCCGCCCGCTCGAAGGGCGGCAGCCAGCCCGACTCGGCGGAACGCAAGACGATCGAGGCCGACGCGCGCGAGGTCTTGGCACGCACGTTCGGCCGATCGAGATTGGTCGACATCGGGTACTCGGAGACGCTGGCGGGGATGCTGGCGACACGCAAGCGCGACTACCCGGAGGCAGCGCGCGCGTACCGTGCCGCCCTAACCGCGTTCGGCGACGCCAACAACGATCTCGAGCGCGCGAAGACGGCGCTCAAATACGGGACGATGGCCCTTCAGCGGGCGAACGAAGCCGAGAGCGAGGGTACGATTACGAACCGCCGCGAGCTCTCCGATGCCGTGGACATTCTGACCGACGCGCTGCCGAGCTTCCGCGGACGCGCGATGCTCAAGGAGCTCGAGGAAGGCGAACGCCTCCTGTACGCGCTTCAGCGAACGCTGATCCGCACGCGGTGAGCTGAGGTGCGCTCGCGTCAGCCGATACTGTACGGCTACCGCGCCACGTTCGGGCTCGGCTTCGTCGTGCTCGGTGCGGTGACGCTCTGGCGCGTCGCGACCGTCCCGGTTCCGCCCGGCAACAAGGTCGTCGGCGTCGTTCTCGCCCTCGCGATGATCGCGCTGGGCGCCGCCCGGATCGTTCAGTACGTCCGATACCGGCGCCGGATCGGCGGATGACCGAGGCCGAGCCGGCGTGAGCGCGATCGACGCGCTCGAGCACCGTGACGCCGGCGCGGCGTTGCGGCGGCTCGCGACGCCCAACGCGTTGGCCCTGATGACCGATCAGCTGCTGGGGATCGTCGACACGATCGCGATCGGCGCGCTCGGCACGGCGGCGCTGGCGGGTATCACCGGCGCAGTCGGCGTCTTCATGGTGTTCGGGATCGGGTTGTTCGCGTTCACCAGCGGCATCCGGATCGTCGGCGCGCAAGCGATCGGCGCCGGCCAAAGCGAACGATTCGGCGCCATCGTCCGCGCGGCGACGGTCGTGCCGCTCGTCATCGCTGCGGTCACGGCGCTGGCGTCGCTGGCTGGAGCACGTCCGTTGCTGCATGCGATCCTGCCGGCGGGTGCGCCGCTCGACGCCTCGGCGCACTATCTGATGCTGCGGTGTGCGTGTCTGCTGCCGATGGTGTGCAGCGGGATGCTGGTGGTCGCCTTCGCGACGGCCGGCGATGCGAAGCCGACGCTGCGGCTGCTGCTCGTGATCAACGCGGTGCACGTGCCGCTCGTGTTCGTGCTCGCGCTCGGCGCGCTGACGCATCACCCGTTCGGTATGACCGGAGCGGGGGTTTCATCGCTGCTCGCCGAGACGGTGGGGCTCGCGTACATCGTGCGCGAGGCGGTGAAGCGGCCCGGGCTCGGGATCTTCTCCTCGCGCGCGATCGACCGCGGCCTAGTGCGGTTGACCGCGTCGGTCAGCTGGCCGGAGTTCGTCTTCCTCGTGCTGCAGATGGCGCCCGATCCGGTGATCGTCGCGCTCCTCGCGCCGTCCGGGACGCAGCCGGTCGCCGCGTTCCGGGCGCTCTCGCTCGTCAGCGACATCACCTGGTCGCTCCCGGGCGCGCTCGGCGAAGCCTCGGAGATCGTGCTCGGCCAACGTATCGGCGCCGGCGACTACGCCGGCGCGAAAGCGTTCCAGCACGCGGCGACCCGCATCGCGGTGCTGCTGTGCCTTGGCGTCGGCGCGCTGGTCGCGTGCCTCGCGTGGCCGCTCGCGGCGATCTGTACGCTCAGCCCGGCGCTCGCAACGCTCGCCGCCGCGCCGCTCGCGGTGCACGTCGGGGTGACGCTTCCGCTGAAAGGCTACGCGATGACCGTGCTTGCACCGATCCGCGGCGCCGGCGACACTCGATTCGTGATGGTGATGGGGATCGTGACGACGGCGGTCGCGCTCGCGGGGATCATCGCCGGCGTGCGCGAGCTGCACCTGGGGCTATGGTCCGTACCCTTCGGCTGGATCGCCGGGTGGCTAGCGCGCAGCGCTGTCACGACGGCGCGCCTGAACAGCGGAGATTGGCAGCGCCGCCGCCTCGCAGCGTCCTGAAACCACCGCCCGGCAGGCTTCGCGACGGCGCGGAGGGTGGCAGGCGGGTCCTGTCGCCGAGGCGACGAAGCCATCCGGACCGGAGGGTCGTCATGCGCGTCCCAACCATCATCGCCTCGGCGCTGCTCATCGCCTGTGCGAGCGTCTCGCTCGCCTCGAGCGCCGCCGCCTCCCGCGAGGCCGTCGTCTATCTCACGAAGGCGGGATTCTCACCGCGATCGGCCGCGATCGACGTCGGCGATCGGGTCCGCTTCACGGTGCGGGACCATAAGGCACATCAGCTCGCGAAGACGAGCGGCCCGAACGCGGGCGCCATCGCGCCGGACGTCCTCGAGAGCCAAGGGAACAGCGTGACGCTGACGCCGGACGAGGTGGGCACGTATACCTACGTCGACCGCTTGAATCCGCGCACGCCCGACTTCCGGCTCACGGTCCGCGCCTCACGACACTGACCGCGCGGTGGGCGCTACGCGTACGTCGCCGCGTCGTCCGCCTCGAAGATGTCGTAGAACCGGACCGCTCGCGCAGCCACGTCTCCACCTCGCCGTCGTCCTTCGCGGCGATCACTGCGGCACGCAGCGCTTCCATGTCGACGCCGATCCGCCGGCACATGAACGCGCTGATCCCGCGCGACTCGTTCAGATACGGCCCGATGGTGCCGCCGGGCATCTCCGCGCGGATCTTGTCGATCGTCCGCGGCATGAACGTGAGGCCGAGCATCGCCTCGCGCGGTCCGCGCGGCGGACTGGTGGTGAGGTCGAGCGGTTCCATGGGCGCCCCTTCATCGGCCGGCGAGGCCGTCCCGCTCAGCGGGCGGCGAGGTACCGCTTCCGCAGCTCGTCGAGCACGACGGCCAGCAAGATCACCGCGCCGAGCACGATCTGCTGCGTGTAGGACTCGATCGCGAGCAGGTTCATCACGTTGTTCAGCACGCCGATCAGCAGCGCGCCGAAGAATGTGCCGACGATCGTCCCCCGACCGCCCATCAGCGAGGTCCCGCCGACGACGACGGCCGCGATGCACTGGAGTTCGGCGCCGGTCCCGTTTACTGGGTTCCCCGACGAGAAGCGCGCCATCAGCAGCATGCCGCCGATCGCGGCACAGCCGCCTGAGATCACGTAGACCAGCGTCTTGACGCGCCGGGTGTCGACCCCGGCGAGCCGCGCCGCCTCCTCGTTGCCGCCCAGTGCGAGGACGTAACGGCCGAAGGCCGTGCGGCCGAGCAGGATCGCGAACACGATCGCCACGACCGCCATCACCAGCACCTGCCACGAGATCCCCGGAAAGCCTGGGATCCCCGAGAAGATGTAACCGGTTCCGAGCCAATCGAACGGCGTGCTGTTCGCCAGCGGGATCGGCTGACCGTGCGCGAGGATCAGCGCGAGCCCGCGCGCGATCTGCATCATCGCGAGGGTCGTGATGAACGGCGGGAGCCCGAGCCGCACGACCGGCAGCGCGTTGACGTACCCCGCCGCACAGCCGACGGCGAGCCCGACCAGCAGCGTCACGATGAACGTCCCCGGGCCGCCCAGGTTCAGCGTATTGGCGACCAGCGTCATGACCACGCCGCACAGGCCGACGATCGAGCCCACCGAGAGGTCGATCCCGGCGGTGATGATCACGAACGTCTGCCCGACGGCGAGGATCGCGTTGAGCGTGATCTGCCGCAGAACGTTGGTCAGATTCTGCGGTTCGAGGAAGTTGCCGTGGGCGAGGACGTTCACGACCAGCACCAGCGCGAGGAATCCGGCGGCCAAACCGCCGGTGCGGAGCAGCGCGGCTCGGCGTTTCTGCGCGACGGCTGCGCCGGCGCGCTCGTCCATCACCGCTTTGACGTCGGCCTGGGGCACCTTCGGGTCGGCCATCAGGCGGCGACCCCGGTCGCGACCGCGATGACCTTGTCGGGTGTCGCGTCGCCGCGCGCAAACTCGGCCCGAATCGCGCCACCGCGCACGACGAGCACGCGGTGCGACATTCCGAGCACCTCCGGCAGCTCGCTCGATACCATGACGATCGCCGCGCCGCCGCGCAGCAGCTCGACCATCAGCGCGTAGATCTCGGCCTTCGCGCCGACGTCGATTCCGCGCGTCGGCTCGTCGAACAAGAACACGCGCGCGTGGCCGATCAGCCACTTCGCGAGCACGACCTTCTGCTGATTTCCGCCCGAGAGGTTCCGCACGGTCTGCTCCGCGGACGGCGTCCGGATCCGCAGCTCGGCGATCTCGGTGTTCGTCGTCTGCGTCTCGGCGGACTTGTCGACGAAGAGGCCGCGCACGAACAAACCGAGGTGCGCCAGCGTCGTGTTCTCGCGCACGTTCATCCCCAGCACGAGTCCTTGTGCTTTGCGGTCTTCGGTGATCAGCGCGATCCCGGCGCGGATTGCGCCGCGCGGCGAGCGCACCACGACCTGCGCTCCGTCGACGCGAATCTCGCCCTTCGTCGGAACGTCGGCGCCGGCGATCGCACGCACGATCTCGGTACGTCCCGCGCCGACGAGTCCCGCGAGCCCGACGATCTCGCCGGCGTGGACTTGAAAGGCAACGTCGTTCACCCGCACGCCGCTCACGGCGCTGACGTCGCGCACGTCGAGGACGACCGGCGCGTCGGGGGCGACGGGCGGCAGATCGGGGAAATGCGCCTTGAGCGAGCGTCCGACCATCAGGCGAATCACATCGTCCTGCGGCATCTGCGCCGCCGCTCGCGTCTCGATCGCCTTGCCGTCGCGCAGCACGGTGATGCGGTCGGCGATCCGCGGCAGCTCTTCCAGCCGGTGCGAGATGTAGACGAACGCGACGTTCTGCGCCTTCAGCTTGCGGATGAGCGAGAAGAGCGCCTCGATCTCACGCTCGGTCAGCGCCGCGGTCGGCTCGTCCATGACGATCAGCCGTGCCTTGCGCACGAGGCACTTCGCAATCTCGGTGAGCTGCTGCTCCGCGACGGAGAGCCGGCGCGCGGCGCGGTCGAGCGGCAGCGCGATCCCCAGCTCGCCGAGAACCTTCGCAGCCTCGCTCGCCGCCGCCGGCTTGTCGAGAAACATGCCGCGGCGCGGCTCGACGCCGAGCACGATGTTCTCGATCACGCCGAGATCAGGGACGAGGTTGAACTCCTGATAGATCATCCCGATCCCGAGCCGCTCGGCGGTGCGCGGACCGTCGATCGCGACGCGCTTGCCGTCGACGTCGATCTCACCGGAGTCGGCCGGCTGCGCGCCGGCGAGGATCTTCATCAGCGTCGACTTGCCGGCGCCGTTCTCACCAACCAGCGCGTGCACCTCGCCGGGTTCGACCTCGAACGAAACCCCGTCGAGCGCACGCACACCGGGAAACGTCTTTACGATCCCGGTCATGCGCAGCAACGGCGGCGGCGGCGCCGCGGCGGTCACGCTCGTCTACTTGCCGGCGTCGGCCTTGGTGTACGTGCCTACGGGGACAGAGATCGTGGGTGGCGGAGTCTTGCCGCTGAAGTAGTCGTGTATCGCATCGATCGTCTTCGATCCGATCTGGTCGGGGTGCTGGATCGCGTCGCCGTACATCGAGCCCTTCGCGATCGCTGCGCGCGCCTCGGGCTGCGCGTCGTAACCGACGACGATGACCTTGCCCTGCTTGCCGGCTGCCTGCACGGCCTTGGCCGCCCCGAGCGCCGAGTCGTCGTTGATCCCGAAGACACCCTTGATGTCCTTGTGCGCCTGCAGGATGTCTTCCATCGTCGATGACGCTTTGGCACGCTCGCCGCCACCGTCGACATCGGCGACGATCGTCACGCCCGGGCAGTTTGCCGTGATCGCCTGCCGGAAGCCCTTGACCCGGTCCTGCACCGACGTGACCGCGGGCTCATCGATGATCGCGATCGTCCCGGGGTGCCCCGACAGTGCCGCGCACATCAGCCTGCCGGCCTCGGCACCGCCCTGAACGTTGTCGCTGGCGACGTGCGAAACGACCTTGCCGTCCTTCGCCGCGTTCGCGATGTCCGCCGTGAAGACCGGAATCCCGGCCTTGTTCGCCTCGACGATTGCGCTCCCGATCGCCTGCGAGTCGTACGGGGTGAGGACGATCGCGCTGACCTTTTGCGAGATGAAGTCCTCGACCTGACTCTGCTGTTTGGCGTTATCGCGGGCGGCGTCGACGACGGTGATGGTGTAACCGTACTTGGCCGCTTCGCTCTTCAGCCCGCCTTCCATGACCTGATAGAACGGGGCCTCGCGGTTCTGGATCGAAACCCCGATCGTCTTGCCGCCCGACGCGTTCGACTGCGGCGCGGTCGTCGCTCCCGGGCTGGCGACGGTCGTCGTGGTAGACGTCGTCGACGAGCTCGACGTGTCGGTCGACTTGGCGCATCCGCCGAGGACCAGCGCGAGCGCACATGCGAGAACGAACGGCTTCTTCATACCGTCGAATCGGATGCGGGAGGGGTCGCGCGAACCCCTGCGAGGCCCAGCCTGAGCGCCAAATCACCACTTTCTTGACAATGATTCTCAAGTGGTGGATCGGCGGCGCGTCGATCGGCCGGGTCGGACTCGGCGCCGCTCGGCGACCTCGGGAACGAGGGCGCAGGAGCGCCCTTCCGGCGCCGGATCGGCCGGCTGAGACCAACGGGATATTGCGTACAATCCGCGTTTGGTGCGCCAAGCGCTGCATTTCAGGCGTCCGGCGGCCGCCCGACGATCGATTGGTTCAGCGCCGAGAAGGCCGTTCGCGCGGGGCGCTCTTTGTCGCAATGCGCCGTGCATTTCGCTGCGCGGTGCATTCGAAAAGGCGCGTCGCAGCGCGCTAAAACGCCGTCGCACCGCCATTATCCACAGTATCGTTCGTCACACCTGTGTACCGTGTGGAGATGGGTTTCGGCGGGGCTTCCCTAGCCGGCGCACCGCGTCCGCGTGATGGACCGGCGGATGCTCGCCTTCGCCTTCTCCGCCGCGATCGCCGGGATCGATGCGCACGTCGTGCGCGTCGAGACCGACTCAGCGGCCGGGACCCCTGCGCTCCTGATCGTCGGCCTACCCGACCGAGCGCTCAATGAGTCCCGCGAGCGGGTTCGCGCCGCGATCGTCAACTCGGGCTTCGGGTTCCCGCCCGGCCGCCTGCTGGTGAATCTCGCGCCGGCGGACATGCGCAAGACCGGCGTCGGTTTCGACCTAGCGATCGCGCTCGCGCTGCTGGCGACCGACGAACAGATCGCCGATCGGCCGCTGCACGAGTACGTCGCTTGCGGCGAGCTCGCCCTCGACGGGACCCTGCGCGCCGTCCCCGGCGTGCTCGCCATGACGCTGGCGGCCAAGCACGCCGGCTTTGCGCGGATCATGGTCCCGGAGGCGAACCGCGACGAGGCCGCATTGGTCGACGGGATCGACGTCTACGCGGTCCCGACCCTGGCCGACGCGGTCGCCGTCGCGCTCGGCAACAGCGCGAAATTCCGGCGCACCGGCACCACGGTCCTCGACGACAGCGACCGCGCTGCCTCCGGAGACTTCGCGGACGTCAAAGGGCAGACACTCGCCAAGCGCGCGCTCGAGATCGCCGCGGCGGGCGGGCACAACGTCGTGCTGGTCGGACCGCCCGGCTGCGGCAAGACGATGCTGGCCCGGCGCGTTCCGTCGATCCTTCCCGCGATGACGACCGCCGAAGCGCTCGACGTCACTAAGGTCT
>CALEOJ010000059.1 GCA_937910425.1 uncultured candidate division WPS-2 bacterium | reverse complement strand
CGGCACCCGCGCCGCCGCCGCCGTGCGGAATGCTGAACGTCTTGTGCAGGTTGAGGTGCATGAGGTCGAAACCCATGTCGCCGGGGCGCGTGTTGCCCATCAGCGCGTTGGCGTTCGCGCCGTCGTAGTACATCAAGCCGCCGGCCTCGTGGACGATGTCCGAGACCTCATGGATGCGCGGCTCGAACAGCCCCAGTGTGTTCGGGTTGGTCATCATGCAGACCGCGGTGTCGGGGCCGGCGACCTTGCGCATCTCCTCAGGATCGACGCGGCCGTGCGCGTCGGACTTGAGCGAGAGCACCTTGAATCCGACCATCGCGGCCGAGGCGGGATTCGTGCCGTGCGCGGTGTCGGGCACGATCACGACGTTGCGCTGCGGCTCGCCCTTCCGCTTGAAGTACGCCTTCGCGATCAACAGCGCCGCTAGCTCGGCGTGCGCGCCGGCCGCCGGGTTCAGCGAGAACGCCGCCATCCCGAACAGCGAGCCCAGCGCGCGCTCGAGCTCCCACATCACCGCCAGCGCACCCTGCGCCGCGTGATCGGGTGCGAACGGGTGCACGTCGCGCAGCGCCGGCAGGTTCGCCATCGCGTCGTTGATGCGCGGGTTGTACTTCATCGTGCACGACCCGAGCGGATAGAACGCGGTGTCGATCCCGAACGTCTTTTGCGAGAGCCGGGTGAAATGCCGCACGACGTCGAGCTCGCTGTTGTCAGGCAGCGGCAGGTCGTCGCGCAGCGCCTCGCGCGGGAGGAGCGTCTCGAGCGCAGGGCCCTCAGGCAAATAGCAATTCGCGCGGCCCTCCTGGCCGGTCTCGAAGATCAGCGGGGTATCAAACGCGGGCAGCGGCACGAACCGGAATCTCCGAGAGGGCGGTGACGAGGCGGTCGACGTCGGCGCTCGAGGTGAGCTCCGTCGCCGTCATCAGGATGCAGTCGTCGAGCTCGGGATACCATCGCCCGAGCGCGATCCCGCCGAGGATCTGCTTGCGTTCGAGCGCCGACAGCACGTCTACCGCTCGGCCCGGCACGCGGATCGCGACCTCGTTGAACGTCGGTGCGCCGAAGCGCACCGCGAAGCCGTCGAGGTTCGCGACTTTGGTCTTGAGCTCGTTCGTGCGCGCGACGTTCAGCGCCGCGCAGTCGCGCAGACCGGTCTTGCCGAGCGCCGCCAGGTAGACCGTCGCACACAGCGCGCAGTGGGCCTGGTTGGTGCAGATGTTGGAGGTCGCTTTCTCACGCCGGATGTGCTGCTCGCGCGCTTGCAGCGTCAGCACGTAGGCCGTCCTGCCCTCGCCGTCGACCGACTTGCCGACGAGCCGTCCGGGGATGCGGCGCAGATGCTCGTTCGTCGCCGCGATGAACCCCACGTGGGGCCCGCCGTACGCGATCGCGTTGCCGAACGACTGCGCTTCGCCGGCGCAGATCTCGGCGCCCCACGTCGCGGGAGCGGCGAGCGCCGCGAGCGACATCGCTTCCGCAACGACGCCGATCACGACCGTCGACGTCGCCTTGATACGCTCGGCGACGCCGGGCGGCAGCGCGTCGATCGCTCCGAAGAAGTTCGGCGACTGGACGACGACGGCGGCGTACCGCTGGTCGGCGAGCGCGGCGTCCAGCGCCCGCAGATCGGTGCGACCGTCGGCGCCGTACGGCAGCTCGTCGACGGTGAGCTCCAGCCCTTCGGCGTATGTGCGCAGGACCGCGCGGTAGTTCGGGTGGACGGCCTTCGAGATCAGGACCGCTTTGCGCCCGGTGGCGTTCACCGCCATGATCGCGCCTTCGGCGAGCGCCGTCGCACCGTCGTACACCGATGCGTTCGCGACGTCGAGCCCGGTGAGCAGTGCGATGTACGTCTGCCACTCGTAGATCGCTTGCAAGTACCCCTGCGAGACCTCGGCCTGATAGGGCGTGTACGAGGTGAGGAACTCGCCGCGCATCGCGATCGCACCGACGACCGGCGGGATGTAGTGCCGGTACGCGCCCGCGCCGAGGAACGAGGTATAGCCCCCGGCGGTCGTGCGGTCGGCGAAGCGGCGAAAGCGCTCCGCGATCTCGATCTCGCTCAGGCGCGGTGTGACCTCGACCGGCGCGCGCAGCGCGACGGCATCGGGCACACGGACGAGGTCGTCCAGCGTGTCGACGCCGATCACGCGCAGCATCGCCTCGATGTCCTGGGCGGTATGCGGCGTGTACACAGCCCTACGACTCGGCGATCAGTTGCTCGTACTGCTCGGGTGTCAGGAGGTTGGCGGTCTGGCTCAAGTCGTTCAGCTTGACCTTGTAGAACCAGCCCTGGCCGTACGGGTCGCTGTTCACCGAGGCCGGATCGCTGTCGAGCTCTCCGTTCGTCCCGACGATCTCACCGCCGACCGGTGTGAAGATGTCGGAGACGGCTTTGACCGACTCGACGACGCCGATGCTGTCGAATTGGGTGATCGTCGCTCCCATCCGCGGCATCTCGACGTAGACGATGTCGCCGAGCGACGACTGCGCGTAGTCGGTGATCCCGACCGTCGCCACGTCGCCGTCGAGCTTCACCCACTCGTGTTCTTTGCTGTAGAGCAGACCTGCCGGTACTCCGTTCGCCATCTCGGTCATCATGGTAGTGTCTCGAACGGCGCGAGTCCTCCGGTTCTACGGCTTGGGGCGCTTGTAGAACGGCATCGGCACCACCAGTGCGCGGTGACGAACGCCGCGCACCTCGACCTCCAGGCTCGACCCCTCGGCCGCCGCGGCCGGCTCGACCAACGCGGTCCCGATGTTCTTCTCGACCGACGGTCCCCAGGAGCCGCTGCGGATCTCCCCGGCGCGCGCGCCGTCCGCGAACACCGGATAGCCGCTGCGGGCAGGGACCCGTCCCTCCATGACGAGGGCGGCGATGCGGGCGTAGTCGCCCGCGTCGCGCTGCGCGAGCAGCGCGTCCTTGCCGCGGAAAGCGGGCTTGTCGAACTTGATCGCCCACGCAAGTCCCGCCTGGAGCGGGGTGATCTCCTCGGTCATCTCGTGCCCGTACAGCGGCATCCCGGCTTCGAGCCGCAGCACGTCGCGCGCCCCGAGCCCGCACGGTTCGAGCCCATGCCGGCGATTCTCCGCGAGCAACAGGTCCCACACACCGGTGGCTTCGGACGAAGGCAGGAACAGCTCGAAGCCGTCCTCGCCGGTGTAGCCGGTACGGGCGATGACGATCGGATCGCGCGTTTCTTTGACGCGCGTCTCGGCACAGGCGTAGTACTTCAACGATGCGAGATCGGCCTCGACGTACGGTTGCAGCCACTCGATCGAGCGCGGTCCCTGGATCGCGATCAACGCGCGCTCGCCGTGCAGGTTCTTCAGCTCGACGCCGCTCGCCGGCTCGGCGGTGACGACGTTCCACATCTTGTCGGCGTTGGACGCGTTCACGACCAACAGCCAGCGGTTCTCGTCGAGCCGGTAGAAGATCACGTCGTCGTGCGCGCCGCCGCGGTCGTTGGTGAAGATGTTGTAGCGCGCCTGGCCGGGCTTCATGGTCGCGACCTTGTTGACGGTCAGCGCGTCCGCCCACGCGCCGACACCCGCGCCGTCGAGCGTGAACTGGCCCATGTGCGAGAGGTCGAACAGTCCCGCCCGCTTGCGCACCGCCTCGTGCTCCTTGAGGATGCTCGTGTACTGCACGGGCATCTCGAACCCGCCGAACGGCACCATCCTCGCGCCGAGCGCTAGGTGGGCGTCGTGCAGAGCGGTGCGGCGCAGCGCGCCCGAGGCGTCGGTGGTCATGGCTCGCGTTCCGTCCTACGCGAAGACGTCGCCGACCTGCGCCAGCTCGCGGCGTAGGTAGCGCGGCAGCGCGAACAATCGCCGGTGCGTCTCCGCGTCGTAGAAGAAATTCTCGCCGCGCAGCCCGCCGACATATTCTTCGATCCGAGCCGGATCGGTTGCCGCAACGTCGGCCTCGTCGGAACACGCGATGAACGCCCAGTCGTTGTCGAACGCGGGGACGTGCGTGTAGAAGCTGCGCACGTGCGT
Source organism: uncultured candidate division WPS-2 bacterium (assembly GCA_937910425.1). Classification (GTDB taxonomy): domain Bacteria; phylum Vulcanimicrobiota; class Vulcanimicrobiia; order Vulcanimicrobiales; family Vulcanimicrobiaceae; genus Vulcanimicrobium. The sequence continues at coordinate 3,924 of CALEOJ010000059.1, read as the reverse complement.
GAAGTAGGCGCGCAGCGAGCGCGCCATCTTCGCGTGCAGCGCCATGTTATGGAAGCCGGCCGTCGAGGCTTGCAGCACGTAGACACCGCCGGGCACGAGGCGAGCTTTTATGTCGCGAAACACCTCACCGTTGAAGAGCGGGAACGACGGTGAGTCGGGGAGCGGTTCGGTCAGATCGCTGATCACGACGCCGTAGCGATCGCGGTCTTCCTTGATGAACTTCAGCGCATCGCCGATGATGACGCGGGCGCGCGGGTCATCGAAGGCCCCGTCCGACCACTCGGGCAGATACTGCTTCGCAAGCTCGACGACCTGACCGTCGATGTCGACCATCGTGCAGCGCCGAACCGACGGATCGCGCAGCACCTCGCGCAAGGTCGCGCCCTCGCCGCCGCCCAGGATCAGGACCTCGGCGCGATCGCCGGCCGCGGCCATCGCCGGGTGGACGAGCGATTCGTGATAGATCTTTTCGTCGGCTTGCGAAGACTGCGTGTCGCCGTCGAGCACGAGCATCTTGCCGAAGACCGGCGTGCGGAGCACCGCGACCGACTGGAACGGCGTGCGCCCCGTATAGTACGTCTCCTCGATCGCGTGCGCGTGCAGCTCGGTCGGCGCGAACTGCTCGGTGTACCATTGATAGTGCTCGGTCTTGGGCATGGCGTCGGTCGGGTTGAACGGACGCGCCCGGTGCCCTGCTGCACGAAGAAGCCCGCTGCCGGAGCAGCGGGCTTGGTTCTCCCTCTCGTCCTTCGACAAGCTCAGGATGACATCCCGAGAGGGTCAGGATTCCGTTCGCAAGGTTGCTAGGCGGTCGCCGCCAGCAGTTCGCGAGTGTCGTTCTCGGTCGTGACGACGTGGGTGAAGCGGTTGTGGCCGGCTTCGATCCCGCGTTTCACTTCGGTGGTCAGCATGGTCTTGGCGTCGAGCGCCTCCGCGGCGTATTCGCATGCCGCCCACGGATCGGTGTGGTCGCCGCACGTGTAGAAGTCCATCGCGGCATAACCGGTCTCCGGCCACGTGTGGATCGACAAGTGCGACTCCTCGATCACCACCACTCCGGAAACCCCTTGGGGCTGGAAGCGGTGGAAGGCCGTCGTGACGATGGACGCGTTGGCCGCTCGCGCAGCGTTCTCCATCATCGCACGGACCGCGTCGACGTCCGTGAGCTTCGCGGCATCACAGCCGGAGAGCTCGCAGACGATGTGCGTACCGAGTGCTTTCAATTCTTTTCCTGACTCCTCGGGAGCTTTCGGTTGGGAGAATCCCACCTCCAGGCGCGTCGTCCAGCGTGTGCGGTACACCGTCTCGCTGTCGACCTATCAGCAGACTCTTGCCGGCACGGCCTCCTTGGACCGAACGGACGTTCCGCTGCGATGGCGCGTAGGGCGCGCCTCCCCTGACCGATCGACTACCGCGACCCCATGCTCTATAGCGCGCATGGGGTCCGTGAAGTCCGACGCCAATGGTACCCCCCGGGGGTCCCCTTGTAAATAGCTTTCGCCCGCGGGTGTGAACGGAGGCACCGGGCGCCGAACGACCCGGGGGTAATGCGATCCTCCGATCTCCCGCCTAGCGCGAACCGCCCGGCGGAGTCAGCGCTCGAGGCGACCGCCCGCGGCCGTGAGCTGGCCCGCGCCGGCCGGCTCGACGATGCCCTGACGGCGTTCCTCGGCGCGGTCGAGCGCGACGACCGGATCCTCGACGCTCACTTGGGCATCTACGAGGTCGCACAGATCCTGCGCCGGCCCGAGCTCGCGCTCGCCCATCAGGCGGCAGCGATCGCGCTGGCCCCCGTCCAGTCGACCCGGGCGAGCGAGCATGAGGACTATGCGCTGCTGGTGCCGTGCGTCGCCGGGCCCTACACGGCGAACACGCCGGCCGACCTGCTCTTCGACGCGGCGCGGGTGACGCTGCACCGCTGGTACGTCGATCCCGCCGGCCCGATTCCGCCGCTGCCGCCCCACGACGCGGTGTTCGTCGCGATCGGCGAGTCTGACGACGCCGCGCCGCACCTCGCCGCGATGGAGCGGTTCGGCGCCCGCAGCAGCCGCCCGGTGCTGAATCGTCCCGAGCTGATCCGGCGCTTGGGGCGCGTCCCGCTCGCCGAGACGTTCGCGGCGGCGGAGCATTGCCGGGTCGTCGCCACCACCCGCCTCGAACGCGCGCGCTACGTCGCGGACGGCTTCCCGGTCCCGCACATCGTGCGGCCGGTCGGCTCGCACGGCGGGCACGGGCTGACCCGTATCGACGACGACGCGCAGCGCGCGGCCTACCTCGACACGATCGACGCGCCCGAGCTCTTCGTCGCACCCTTCATCGACTACAGCGGCGCCGACGGCTTCTTCCGCAAGTATCGCATCGTCTTCATCGACGGCGAACCCTTCCCGTTCCACTTGGCGATCTCGCCCCGCTGGATGGTTCACTACTACAACGCGCCGATGGCGGAGCACCGCTGGATGCGCGACGAGGAGCACGCCTTTCTCGCGCGGATGGACGACGTGTTCGCGGGCGAGCTGCACGACGCGCTGCGCGAAACCGCGCGGCTGCTCGCGCTCGACTACGTCGGGATCGACTGCGCGATCGACCGCGACGGCAAGCTATTGATCTTCGAAGCCGACAACGCGCTCATCATCCACTTGCTCGACGATCCCGCGCTGTTCGGCTACAAGCACGCCTACGTCCCGCGCATCCTGACCGCGCTCGACGCGCTGGTGCGGCGTAGGATCACCGCGTGAGCGAATCGCTCGACCCCGCGGACTGGGACGCGTTCCGCCGGCTGCTGCACGCCGCGGTCGATGGCGTCGTCGATGATCTCGCGCAGGTGCGCGACGAACCGGCGTGGCGGCCCGTCCCCGACGCGGTCAAAGCCGCGCTGCGCGAACCGCTGCCGCGCGGCGGCGAACCGCTCGAGACGACGTTGGCGCGCTTCGACGAGCTCGTCCGGCCGTACCCGACCGGGAACCGGCACCCGCGCTTCTTCGGCTGGGTGCACGGCGCGGGAAACGCGCCCGGCGTGCTCGCCGAGCTGCTCGCCGCCGGGATGAACGCGAACCTCGGCGGACGCGAGCACGCCGCGGTATACGTCGAGCGCGAGGTCGTCGCGTGGTTCGCCGAGCTGTTCGGCTTTGCGGCGAACACGAGCGGCATCCTGACGAGCGGGACCTCGATGGGCAACCTGCTCGCCGTCGTCGCCGCGCGCGACGCCGCGCTCGCGGGCGCAGCCGAAGGCGACCTGCAGCGACTCACCGCGTATGCGGGGGCCGGCGTCCACGACTCGGTCGCCAAGGCGATGCGCATCGCGGGACTCGGGACCGACGCGCTGCGGCTCGTCGCGGTCGGCGACGACGGCGGGATCGACCTCGCCGCGTTGCGCGCGCGGATCGACGCCGATCGCGCGTCCGGAGCGCGTCCGTTCCTGGCGATCGGGACGGCGGGCAGCGTCGACACCGGCGCCTTCGACCGCCTCGGCGCACTGGCCGACGTGTGTGCCGAGCACGGCCTGTGGCTGCACGTCGACGGGGCATTCGGCGCGCTCGCGATCGCGAGCCCGGCGCACGCGCACCTCGTCGCGGGGATCGAGCGCGCCGACTCGCTCGCCTTCGACGCGCACAAGTGGCTGCACGCTCCGTACGCGGTGGGCTGCGTGCTGTTTCGCGACGAGCCCGCGCATCGCGCCGCGTTCGCGTCGGCGCCCGCGTACCTCGGCCGCGCCGAGCGCGGCGCCGCCGCCGGCGCGCCCTGGTACGCCGACTACGGCCTCGAGCTCTCGCGCGAATTCCGCGCGCTCAAAGTGTGGTTCACGCTGCGCCATTACGGAATCGAGCGGCTCGGAGCGTCGATCGCGCGCACCTGCGAGCTCGCGACCGCACTCGGCGAACGCGTGCGCGCGTCTGGCGACCTCGAGCTGCTGGCGCCGGTCGTGCT
>CALEOJ010000058.1 GCA_937910425.1 uncultured candidate division WPS-2 bacterium | reverse complement strand
GGACGGCGAGCCACAGCAGCGTCGCCAGCGAGCCGTTCACGGTCAGGTTCGGGCCGACGTTGACCCCGATCAGGGCCGCGGCGCTCAGCGCGGCGGGCGGGTGGGCGGTGCCGACGTACTTGCCGAGATCGAGCCCGACCGGGAGATTGTTGCGCTCCGAGGCCGAACGTCACCGCGCCCAGCGCGCCCGAACGAGGCGAACCACGCGCCCAGCGTCGGCATCTTGTCGGCGAAAAAGAGCAGGTTCGACGGGTTCGCGATCGGGAGCGCGAAGCTGGCCGCGTTCGCCACCAGCGCGCACGCGAAGACGAACGCGTCCGGTGCCGCCCACCACGCCCCGTTCGTGCGGAACGGACGAAACAGCACGCCGAGCAGCGCGAGCCCGGCAACGACGGCGCCGATCAGCTGACTATGCGTTGGCGGTGCGCGACGTGTGGTACAGGTGCGCGGAGCCGAATACCGGGACGCCGCCGACGATCGTGGAGAACACCTGGTACTCGTCACTCCACACCGAGAGATCGGCGCGCTTGCCGGCTTCCAGCGTCCCCAGCTCGTGGTCGAGATTCAGCAGCCGCGCGGGGCTGCGCGTCGCGTTGACGATCGCCGTTTCGAACGGGATGTCGGCGTACGACATCAGGTTGCGCACCGCTTGATCCATCAAGAGCGCGCTGCCGGCGATCGTTCCGTCTTCGGCGCGGACGACGCCGCCCTCGATCCGGTACCCGCTCCCGGCCGGCGGCATGTTGTCGGTGGCGAGCACCAGCCGCTCGTGCAGCGTGCGATACAGCAGATCGACCATCGCCGGCGAGACATGGTACCCGTCGCAGATCAGCTGCACCGTCGTGCGCGATTCCTGGATGAACGCCGCCAGGATCGACGGGTCGCGGTGGTCGAGCGGCGGCATCGCGTTGAACGCGTGCGTGAGCGTGCGAAAGCCCAGGCCGATCGCGAGCATCCCCTCGCGGTAGTGCGCGGCGGTGTGCCCGGCCGAGCACACGATTCCCTGATCGAAGAAGAAGCGCGCGACTTCGTCGACACCGTCGGCTTCGGGTGCCATCGTCGCCATCACGAGCGCGCCGCGGCACGCTTCGATCATCTCCTGCGCGCGGTCCATCGTCGCTTGCAGGATCCACTCGCCGCGATGGACGCGGCGGAACTTCGGGTTCAGGAAAGGGCCTTCGAAGTGGATTCCCAGGCACCGCGCACCGATCGGATCGCCGGCTTCGACGAGTTGGTTCGCGGCCTCCGACACTTCGGCGGCCGCGTGCATCATCGACTCCCAGGGCGCGGTCATGATCCCCGCGAGGTAGCCGGTTGCGCCCTGACGTGCGTACGCGCGCGATGCGACTTCGACCGCGTTGCCTTGATCGCGGTTGAACAGAAACTCGTCGGCACCGTTCGTATGAACGTCGATCAGGCCCGGAGCGACGATCGCTCCGTCGGGCGGACGCAGATCGCTAGGACCGTCCTCGGGGAGGATCCGTGCGATGCGGCCTCGGTCGACGGCCAGCCTGCCGTGGGTCAACGTGCCGTCGCCGAGCGCAAGGCGCGCCGGGCCGAGGATGTAGGTGTCGGACACGTTCGGTCCGATTCGAGGTCCGGGGGCTCAGCGCCCTCCGAAAAGACGGCGCAAGAACGACCCACGCTGATTCCCAGACTGGTCTGAGGATTGCGGACGGGCTTTCGCCAGGCGCTCCGCTTCGACGCGGTCGCGCTCGGTGCGCGCGAGGTGCTCCATGTGCTCTTCGGCGTGGGCTTCGAGCGTCGAGCGCAGCGCGATCAGCTCGTTCCAGCCGGCGGGCGCACGCCCCGCCTCGACCGCTTCGCGATACTCCAGCGTCGAGGTGGTGAAAATGCGCTGCGGAACGATCGCCCGCTCGCGCAGGTAGCGCTCGGCGAGCATCACCACGTTGCGGCGCTCGGCGGAGTCTTCGTGATCCGCCATCGTGTGCACGAACGTCAGCGGCTTGCCATTCTCGGCGATGCGACCGTAGAGCTCGAGCTCGCGGTCCGAGAGCTGGCGCGAGAAGAGCGCCAGGATCTCGCTCCCGGCAGACGCCGCGGCGAGCGCGATTTCGTTGGCGAGCGCCGCTCCCGAATCGAACGCCGGCGTGTGCACGAGGACCAGCTGGCGCGGCAGCGTCCACGGCGTCTCGATCAGCACCGGTGTGCGTGCCGCCGCATCGCGTGCGTCGTCGAACGGGATCGCGTTCCAGCCCGCATCATCGCCCAGCGCGTAGGCGCGGCGTTCCGGGCCGTACCGCACGTGCACCGGGAAGTGCATGTCCAAGTCGGCGCCTTCGTCGGTCAGCACGCGCGAGCCGGCGATCGCGTTGATGAGGCTCGACTTGCCGCGCTTGAACGCGCCGATCACCGGGACGCGCCAGCGCTCGGGACGCAGCCCGTGCTCGTACGTCAACGGGTCGAAACGCGCGCTTTCCGCCGGAGCGACGCGCTCGCGGCCGGCATGCGGGTCGAGCGGCACTGCCGGATCGGCCAGCTCGGCGCGTTCGGCGCGGCTCTCGCGCGCGAACGCCTCGGCGCGCGTCTCGATCCGC
>CALEOJ010000057.1 GCA_937910425.1 uncultured candidate division WPS-2 bacterium | reverse complement strand
CGCTCGCCGGCGCGCTGACGGAGGCTGGGTTCGCCCGCCTGCGCGTCCGCGACGGCGACATCGAGTTCGAGCTGCGGCGTGCCGCCCAGCCGGGCGCGGCGATTCCGGCCCTGGTGTTGCCGGCGGCCCCCGACGCGGCCGAGAAGCCGTCCGCCCGCCGCGACGACCTGGTCACGAGCGACGTGGTCGGGATTGTCCGGCTGAGCCGCCCGGTGGTCATCGAGGGCTTGGACCTCGACGGCGACCGCGAGCTGGCCTACGTCGAGACGCTTGGCATTCGCAACCCGGTCCGCTCGCGCGGGGCCGGCCGCATCACCGCAGTCTTCGTCACCGAGGGCCAGCCCGTCGAATACGGCCAACCCCTCTTCGCCATCGAGCGCTGATGTTCAAAAAAGTCTTGATCGCCAATCGCGGCGAGATCGCGCTTCGCATTAATCGGGCGTGTCACGAGCTGGGGGTCGCGACGGTCGCGATCTTTTCGGATGCGGACCGGCAATCGCTGCACGTCCGGCATGCCGACGAGGCGTTCTGCGTCGGTCCCGGCCCGGTGATGCGCTCGTACCTCAACATTCCGAACATCATCTCGGCGGCACTGATCAGCGGCTGCGACGCGATCCATCCCGGCTACGGATTTCTTGCCGAGAACGCGCGGTTCGCCGAGATCGCGGCCGATCACGGGCTGACGTTCATCGGGCCCAAGCCGGCGGTGATCAACGCGATGGGCGACAAGGCGACCGCGAAGCGGTTGATGCGCGAGGCCGGCGTCCCGACCACGCCCGGGAGCGACGTCGTCGCATCGGTCGACGAAGCGCGCTCCGTCAGCGAGAAGATGGGCTACCCCGTGCTGCTCAAGGCGACCGCGGGCGGCGGCGGCAAAGGGATGCGCGCGGTGACCGGGCCGGCGGAGCTGCCGACCGCGTTCGCGACCGCCCAAGCCGAAGCCGAAGCGTCGTTCAAAGACGGCCGGATGTACGTCGAGAAGCTGATCCGCAACCCGCGCCACATCGAGGTGCAGGTGCTGGCCGACGAGTACGGCGGCGTCGTGCATCTCGGCGAACGCGACTGCTCGGTGCAGAAGCCCTCGCATCAGAAGCTGATCGAAGAGGCTCCCGCGCCGGTGCTCGACCCGGCGATCCGCGAGCGCCTCCACACGATCGCGACGACCGCGACCCGTGCGGTGAACTACACGAACGCCGGGACGCTCGAGTTCCTCGTCGCCGGCAGCGACGTGTACTTCATGGAGATGAACACGCGCATCCAGGTCGAGCACCCGGTCACCGAGCTGATCTACGGCGTCGACCTCGTCAAGGAGCAGATCCGCATCGCGGCCGGGGAGGCGCTCGGCTTTACGCAGGACGACCTGCACCCGCACGGTCACGCGATCGAGGTGCGCGTCAACGCCGAGGACCCGCAGAACAACTTCGCCCCCGCGGCGGGGACGCTCTCGACGGTCGTCTTCCCCGGCGGTCCGGGGATCCGCGTCGACACCCACGTCTACGGGGGAGCGATCGTGCCGCCGTTCTACGACTCGATGCTGGCCAAGATCATCGCGGTCGGGCGGACCCGCGAGTCGGCGATCCTGCGCATGGAACGCGCGCTCAGCGAAACGCGTATCGAAGGCGTGAAGACGACGGTCGACTTCTGCCGCGAGCTCATGAACGAACCGGAATTTCGCGCGGGCGGGATCGGTGTCGGCTGGCTGCCGGCGATCCTCACCCGGAGAGCCGCAGCCGTCTAGCCGATGCCTTCGTATTCCCGGCGACATGGGCGCGAGGTCGCGCTGCAGGCCCTCTACGGTACCGAGGTCGGAAAGCGTGCGCCGGACGAGATGCTGACCGAGCTGCTCGCGCGCGACGCGTCCTCCGAAGGGCGTTCGTTCGTGCGCGACCTGGTCTTGGGGACGCTGGAGAACGGCGATGAGTCGGACGCACTGATCACGCCGCTCCTCGAAGGCTGGACGCTCGACCGTCTGCCGACGATCGACCGCATCATCTTGCGGATGAGCGCGTTCGAGCTGAACCATCGCCGCGAGATCGATCCGGCGGTCGTGATCAACGAGGCGGTCGAGCTGGCCAAGAAGTTCTCGACCGAGGACTCCGGCCGCTACGTGAACGGCGTGCTCGGGCGGATCGCGGCGACCGCGCCCGCCGTCCCGCAGCTCAGTCGAGGGACGGAGCAGTGAGCCGGGCGATCGCGGGACCGCGCAGCGGCGCGCGCCGGCGGTCGAGCAAGCGCGGCGGCGGTGCCGGGCGTATCGTCTGGCGTATCTTCAAGACGCTGGCGGTGCTCGTGCTGTTCGCGGGGCTGCTGTTCGTCGGGATCGTCGCCGGGATCGTCGCGTCGTACTCGCGCAACTTGCCGGATATCAACCGGATGGCCGACTACCAGCCGTCACGTTCGACCCGTGTGCTCGCGCGCAACGGGGTGCAGCTGGCGAACCTCTACCGCGAGAACCGCACCTGGCTGCCGATCGACCGCGTCCCCAACCGCGTGCGCGACGCGTTCATCGCGACCGAGGACGTGCACTTCTACCAGCATCACGGCGTCGACTTCGGCGGCATCGCTCGCGCCGCGATCGCCGACTACCGTCACCAGCACCTCCAGGGTGCTTCGACGATCACGCAGCAACTCGCCCGCCGGCTGTTCCTCAGCAACGAGGTCAGCGCCGCGCGCAAGATCCAGGAAGCGCTGCTCGCGATCGAGATCGAGCGCTACTACACCAAGGACGAGATCCTCGAGCGCTACCTGAACATCATGTACTTCGGTTCCGGGGCGTACGGGGTCGAGGCCGCGGCGCACACCTACTTCGGCACCGACGTCGGCCGGCTCACGCTCGGCCAGTCGGCGATGCTCGCCGGTTTGCTGGCGGCGCCGTCCGACTATTCACCCTACGTGAGCCTGACGCACGCGAAAGAGCGGCAGCGCCACGTTCTGCAGCGGATGGTCGACGCGCAGTTCATCAGCGATGCCCAAGCGGCGGCTGCCGAGAGCGCGCCGCTGCGGTTGATCGGCGAGCGGCCGCAGGGGCTGCAGTCATATCGCTACCCGTACTTCACGACGTACGTCACCCATCTGCTGGAGTCGCAGTTCGGGACGCAGGCGACGTTCGAGGGCGGACTTTCGGTCTACACCACGCTCGATCCGGCGCTGCAGGACGCCGGGCAGGACGCCGTCAGTTGGGGGATCGACCGCGCGCGAGCCGAGGGGATCGGCGCGCACCAGGGCGCGCTCGTCGCGATCAAGCCGTCGACCGGTGAGATCCTCGCGATGGTCGGTGGCGCGACGCCGTTCTCGCTGACGAACCAGTTCAACCGGGCGTGGCAGTCGCGTCGTCAGCCGGGCTCGTCGTTCAAGGCGTACGTGTACACGGCCGAGGTCGACGCGGGGCACCCGCCGACGACGATCGTCCAGGACACGCCGGTGAGCTACCCGATGGGCGACGGGACACGCTGGGCACCAATGGACGACGACTACCGGTTTCTCGGCGCGATCACGTTGCGGTATGCGCTCGCACAGTCACGCAACGTCGTCGCGGTCAAGCTGGCGCAGGATCTCGGGATCGATCGCATCGTCGAGTACGCGCACCGCATGGGCGTGACCGCCCCGCTCGACCCGACGCTCTCGCTCGCGCTCGGTTCGTCGGGCATCTCGCCGCTCGATCAGGCGGCGGGGTTCGCGACGCTCGCCAACCAAGGCGTGCACATCCCGCCCTCGGCGATCAAGATCGTGCGCGATTCGCTCGGTACGCCCGTCCTCGACAACACCTACCCGCAGCAGACCGAAGTGATCAGCGCCGGTGTCGCCTACGTCGTCACCTCGATGCTGGAGTCGGTGATCACGGAAGGGACGGGAACCAATGCCAACATCGGCCGCCCGGCCGCGGGCAAGACCGGAACGACCTCGAGCTTCCGCGATGCCTGGTTCGTCGGCTACACGCCGGACCTCGCCGTGGCGGTGTGGATCGGCAACGACGACTACACGCGGATGAACGAGTCGTACGGCGGCAACATCCCCGCGCGCATCTGGGCGCGGTTCATGAAGAAGGCGCTGGCGAACGTGAAGCCGCACGACTTCGTGCTGCCGATCGGCGAAGTGCACAAAGCGAAGCTGTGCGGCAGCGGGAGAGACGAAGTCTTCCTCGCCGGGACCGAGCCCGAGCACACCTGCGGCACCCCTGACGCCGAGACGACCACCACGACGCGCACGCGCAAACACGCGTACGTTGCGCCGCTCGCACCGCTGGTCCCGATCGCGAAGGCCGCCGCGCCGCGCACGCCGCCGTCGGTCGCGCCGCTCACCCCC
>CALEOJ010000056.1 GCA_937910425.1 uncultured candidate division WPS-2 bacterium | reverse complement strand
GATCTCGGCGACGACGCGCCGCCGCGCTACCGCGACCTCCTGACCGATCGCCTCGTAGCGATCGAGCACCGCGACGGGCGGCGCGTCCTCAGGCTCGACGCGGTCTTCAAAGTGCTGCCGGTCGCAGTGCTTGAGCCGGGTTAGCCGCCGGAGCCCCCCGTTGTCACCCTGAGCGACCCCGTTGTCACCCTGAGCGATGTCCGGCCCCAGCCCGGGGGCTCCCGCGGCCCGGCGCGAAGAACGCCGCATGGCTTCGTATACCGTCGACGCACTGGTCATCGGCGCCGGTCCGGGCGGCTATCACGCCGCGATCCGGCTCGGCCAACTCGGGAAGAAGGTCGTGTGTTTCGACCGCGACGAGGTCGGCGGCGTCTGCCTCAACTGGGGCTGCATCCCGACCAAGGCGCTGTTGCACGTCGCCGAGATCTCGCGCCAGATCGAGCGCGCCGGCGAGCTCGGCCTCAAGGTGCCGAAAGCCGAGGTCGACCGTGAGGGCGTCGCGTCCTTCGCCGACAAGGTCGTCAAGGCCAACGTCGGCGGCGTGAACCAACTGTTCAAGGCGAACAACGTCGAGTTCGCCTACGGCGACGCCTCGTTCACCGGCAAGAACACCGTCAGCCTGAAGAAGCGCGACGGCACGACCGACGAGTACACGGCGCCCGCGATCGTGATCGCGACCGGAAGCGCGCCGATCGACGTGAAGGCGTGGGCGCACGACGGCGACACGATCATCAACTCCGACGACGCCGTGCGCATCAAGCGCATTCCGAAGAACATGCTGATCGTCGGCGGCGGCGTGATCGGACTCGAATTCGCGACCATCTACACTCGTATGGGCTCCAAAGTCCTGGTGGTGGAAGCGATGCCGCAGCTGCTGACCGGGACCGACCTCGAGATCAGCAAGACGCTGGGCCGCATCCTCAAGAAGCAAGGAGTCGAGATCGCGCTGAACACCAAGGTGGAGACGATCGAGAAGACGGGTCCGCAAGCCGCCAAGGTGACGATCAACGGCGAAGCCACCAACAACAAGCCGGAAACGCGCGAGTTCGATCAGGTGCTGGTCGCGGTCGGGCGGCGGCCCGTCACCGACACGCTGAACCTCGCCGCCGCGGGGCTGCAGACGACCGACAAAGGCTTCCTCGAGGTGGACGCACAGCGGCGCACCAAGGTCGAGGGGATCTGGGCGATCGGCGACGTCACCGGAGCGCCGCTGCTCGCACACAAGGCGATGAAGGAAGGGGTCGTGGCGGCCGAAGTGATCTCCGGCGACCGCGCCAGCGCGTTCGATCCGGTGGCAATCCCGAACTGCGTCTACACCGATCCGGAAGTCGCCACGATCGGGTTGTCCGAGGAAGAGGCGAAGGCCGCCGGATACGACGTGCGGGTCGGCAAGATGAATCTGATCGCGTCGGGCCGGGCGCGCACCATGAACGAGACGGACGGGCTCATCAAGCTGATCGGCGACGGCAAGACCGACCTGCTCCTCGGGATGCACATCGTCGCGCCGCAAGCGGAATCACTGATCGGTGAAGGTGTGATCGCGCTCGAGATGGGCGCGACGGTCGAGGACATCGGGCTCTCGATCCATCCGCATCCGACCCTGACCGAGGCGATCATGGACACCGCGGAGGTCATGCACGGCAAAGCGATCCACATCGTCAACGCCAAGGCTCCGAAGAAGCAGCCGACCGCGGTCTGACGGGTGGATCCCCGCATTGCCCTGGCGGGGTTCATCGTCGGGACGATCACCGGAATCTCCGGGATCGGCGGCAGCTCGCTGCTCGCGCCGGTGCTGATCCTGCTCTTGAGCGTGAAACCGACGATGGCGGTCGGCACCGACCTGATGTACAGCGTCCCGACGAAGGTCCTCGCCGCGTTCGTCCACGCGCGCCAGCAGACGGTCGACCGCCGTCTGACGACGGGGCTGGCGCTCGGCGGAATCCCCGGCGCGCTCGCCGGGCTCGGCCTGTTCGCGCTGCTGCGCGCGCACGTCGCGACCGCGTTGCTGCAGCAGATCGTCCGCCACGCGATCGGCGTCGCGATCCTGTGCGCGTGCGTCGCGATGGTCGCGATGTACGTGCTGCGCGCGCGCATCGCAACGCGGCGCGCCGTCTCGGTACGCGGCGCGCGCTCGCGTACGGTCGCGATCGGGTTCCTGGTCGGCGGGCTGGTCGCCGTCACGTCGATCGGCTCGGGATCGGTGACGCTGCCGCTGCTCTTGCTCGCGCTGCCCGCCATCGCGCTGCGCCGCCTGATCGGCTCGGAGATCGCGTTCGCCGCGATCGTCGTCCCGGTCGCGGCGCTCGGCCACACGAGCTTCGGTGACGTCGACTGGCGGATCACGGGGAGCCTGCTCGCCGGGTCGCTCCCCGGCGTCTACCTCGGTAGCCGGCTCTGCATGAAGATCGACGAACGCCCGCTGCGTGCCGTCATCATGGTGATCCTCGCCTACGCGGCGTACCGGCTGCTCTGACGGCCGGGAACCTGCGCTCCTCGTGCCGGGTCATGGACTCGGGATGGCAAACCGGGCGCGGCTGATCGACCTCGGGCGCCGGCGCTACGCGCCGGTGCTGGAACTGCAGCGCGCCCTCCACGCCGCCGTGGCGGAAGGGCGCGCGCCCGCCACGTGGCTGGGGGTCGAGCACGAGCCCGTGATCACGCTGGGGCGCA
>CALEOJ010000055.1 GCA_937910425.1 uncultured candidate division WPS-2 bacterium | reverse complement strand
CGAGATATTGGCGTGACTGGAGTTCAGACGTGTGCTCTTCCGATCTGGCTCGTGTTGTACGACAGGCTGACGATGATTTGCGCCGGCAGGCTCACGCGCGGGCCCCCGAAGTCGAAGACGATGATGTTCGCAAGACCATGCACGCACGCGGCATCGACCGTGCTGTAGAACGTTTCACCGTTCGGGCAACGCACGTGGTCCGACGAACGCCAACTACGGGCTGTTCCGCAATTTCCAGCCGTATCTCTACTGGTCGTCCACACTGTGGAAAAAGGTTCCCAACAGCGCGTTCAGCCTCTCGTTCGGCAACGGCTTCCAAGGCACCAACGTCTTTGCCAACACCCTGTACGCGATTCCGGTCGCACCCGGAAAGGTCGGCAACTTCAAGACGCAGCCGACGCCGAAACCGACGCCGCGCCCCCGCCCGACTCCGAAATGTCCGCCAGGCGTGAAATGCCCAAAACCCATTTAACCTCACGCTCGAAACACAGCGCGGTGATCCTCGACATCCGAAGGAGGCACGTCCGTCATCGCATACGCGACGAGGCGGCGTGGCGGTTGTGGGAGGCCGGTGCCGTCGACATCGGGGCGTAGAGCGGCGCGTTGATCGTCCCCGTCGCGCTCGCATTGGCCGGCCAGGACGACCCGTGGAAGCGACGCGTGAACGTCGTATTCGGCCCGGAAACGGCGATTGCATACGACGATGGGTCCATCGTGAACGTGACGATGCCCGGATCGACCAGGGTTGGAGAACCGAAGCCTCCCGTCGGTGCGAACGTCTCATATCCGGCGCACAGATTCGGGTCGTTTACATCCGCGGCGCAGACCCCGACATAGGAAGCGAAGAACCCGAATCCCGGACAGAAGACGTTGCCGGCGTCCCCCTCGGGCCCGGGCAGTCCGTTGTTGCACGGCGGCTGGCCGCCGAGCGCGCCGACGATGAACGTCGAACTCGAGAGCGGAAGGTTCTGCGGCGTCATGTCCGGTGTCGATGCGAGCGAGAGGGTCGCCGTTGCCGGCGGCGGCGTGCCGCCCGAGGCCGTGAAGTGCCCGGTCAACGCGGTTACCGCGGCGGTGGAGTTGCCCTCGACTTGCGGAAACGAGAGATTTTGGGGTACCGGCGAGGCATCGATCGACGGTACCGTGGGATGGACGTCGCCGCGGAAGGTGAGTTTGAACGTAACCTGGACGGAACCGGCTCCGCCGCCCGGGACGCCGCCGAGGCTCGAAAGCGTATCGTTCTCGCCATACGTTACGGTCCCAGCCCATTGGGTCAGCGGAACGGGGTTGCTCAGGATCGAGACGGTGGGGTCCGCGCCGGTCAACACCTGCACCGTGCCGGCAGAGCCGTTGCCGTCGCGCGGAAGGCCGACGATGACGGCGCTCTTCGTCCAGGAATTCACGGTCAGCGGCGTGGTCCCGCTCGCGTCGGTGATCGTCACGGTTCCCGGCGTCGTTGGGAACGTGCCGGAAATCTTCAGCGTACCGCCGGTCGCCGCTTCCTGCGTCACGGCCATCTGGGAGATCGAGGGCAACCCGTACTCGATCGGCGGCGATGCGACATTTTCGCCCCCGAAGTCCGTGATCACGAGCCTCGACGCCGTTCCGTCCCCAACGGGCGGCTGGTTCGCGTTGATCGCGAAGTGCTTGTCCGAGACCGTATACGGTTCCGATTGCGGGGGCTGAATCGGGCTGCTCCGCGTCTCGGAGGCCATCGCGGTTTCGATGTCGTCGAGCGGGAAGGGCCGTTGGGGCGGCACGCGCTGCGAAGCGAACGTATCGAGGTGGGTCGCGGTCGGCGACTGCTCGCCGAGCAAACGGTCGTACAAGAACGATTGCGTCTCATAGAAGTCGAGATTGCTCACCGACTTGGTCCAGCCGAGATAGCGGCCCACGTTGACCGACTGGAGCGTTGCGCCGACGGTACCGACGACCAGCGGATTCGCGCTCCAGCATGCGCCGAGGCTCACGATCGCGCCCGGATTGAAGTGCAGGTTTGCGGCGAGGAAATCCGGTGTAAAGGCCATCACGGGCTGCGTTTCCGCTGTTTCTTCCAGCGTCAGGTAGATCGCGTACATGACGCGGTGCGCGGTGAGATCGGCAGCGTACTGGGCCTTGCTCGTCGCGTTGACTTTGGTGTCCGAGAGGAGGGCGAGGTTGTACGGCGCGACGCTGCCCACGACCATTCCGTGGGTAGCGATATCGAGCAGATCGATGGGATGTCCGGAGCCCAGCGACACGATGTTCGCAAGCGAAACGGAGACGGGGTCGATGCCGTAGCCCGCGCGCTCGAATCCTTGGCTCGTGAAGGCGTCCGCCCACGCGACAGCGGTGGCCGGGAAAAACGTCACCGAATCGGCGCTGTTTACGAGAAAAGCGATCTCGTGGCTCGTCGGGCCGCTCAGCGACCTGAGCCGAACGGACGAAGCGCTCCGCGGCCGGCGCGCATGCACCAAAGGCGATAGGCCCAGGTCCGCCGGACTGTCGGCGAACACGAGCGCCGGAGATCCGTCCGACAACGTGGCCGTGATTCCGCCGGGCGTCACCGCCGCTGTCTGGAATGTGCCCGACGAGACCATTTGCTTCGCCACGGCCGCGATGTCGGCGGTGGGATCGGCGTGGGGCAGGGTGACGTAGTATTGTTGGACGTTGGCGAGCGCCGTCGCGACGGCGTCCGGGCTGAGGGTCGCCCCGCCGCCCGGCGCCGACGTGGGCGTTCCGCTCGAGGGGCCGTGCGGTACAGTCCCCGAGGAGCCGCCGTGACACGCCACCAGGCCGACGGCGAGCAGGAAAGCGGCCGAAAGAATTCGCGAGTGGGACATGTCTGTATCACCTCCTGCTAGCGCGCGGTTGCGGTGATCCGCGACACGCCGACCCAGCGGTTCAGCCAGTCGAGCATCTCGGCGAGCGTCGTCTCGATGCTCTCGCGGCCGACGTAGCCGTGCGCTTCGTACGGCAGCATCACCAGCCGCGCCGTTCCGCCGTTCCCTTGGATCGCAGCGTACAGGCGCTCCGACTGGATCGGAAACGTGCCGGTGTTGTCGTCGGCCATGCCGTGGATCAAGAGCAGCGGATCCTTGATCGCGTTCGCGTACGTGAACGGCGACATCTTGGTATAGAGGTCGGTTGCGTCCCAATAGCTGCGCCGCTCGTTCTGGAATCCGAACGGCGTGAGGGTGCGATTGTAGGCTCCGCTGCGCGCGATCCCCGCCTTGAACAGACGTGAGTGCGCGAGCAGGTTGGCGGTCATGAACGCGCCGTATGAATGGCCGCCGACCGCGACGCGGTCGGGGTCGGTGACGCCGATGCGCACCGCCTCGTCGACCGCCGCCTTCGCGTCGGCGACCAGCTGCTCGACGTAGGTGTCGTTCACCGTCGCGGGGTCGCCGACGATCGGCATCGAGGCGTTGTCGAGCACCGCGTAGCCGGCGAGCGCGAGAAAGAGCGGCGAGGGGCCGGTGATGCCGACGAACGTCTGCGTCGTGTTCGTGTTCTGCGAGGCGGTGCCGCGGTCGAGGTACTCCAGCGGGTATGCCCACACGAAGGTCGGGAGGCGATTCCCCTCTTTCCAACCCGGCGGCGTGTACAGCGTGAAGGAGAGGTCGACGCCGTCGGGCCGTTTGTACGTCACCAGCCGGCGCCCGATCGCGCGCAGCTGCGGCGCAGGATCGGCGAACGCGGTCAGCGCGCGCAGCGCTCCGGTCGCACGCGTCCGCACGTAGACGTTCGGCGGATCGGCCGGCGACTGGCGCTGCGTGAGGATGCGGTCCGCGCCGGGATCGAGCGGGAACAGCGGCTGCTCGAGCGGTGCGAGTTCGGACCGGAACAGACGCGTCTTCGCGCCGGTGCGTAGGTCGAGGCGGTCGAGGAACGGGCGCCGTCCGTCGGGACCGTAGCCCGTTCCGCGCAGCCAGATCGCGTCGCCGGCCTGCGCCACCACGGATTCGCCGTCCGCGGCGGTGGAGGTGATCGGCGTTCCCGGATCGCTGTAGACGTCGCCGTCGCGCAGCGTCCAAAGGCTTTTGGGTTCGGTGCCCGCGCTGCGCGTGTCGACCAGCAGCGCCGTGCGCGTGCGCGTCGCGCGATCGTAGGTCGAGACGAAGGCGCGCTCGTCGCGGTCGAGCCACACCACGGATGAGGTGCGTGCGGCGGTGCGCGCGAGCTCGGTGGGTGCGCTCGAGAACGGTGCCGCGAGCGTGACGATGCGATCGCGCGCGGGCACCTTCGTGCGCGGATCTCCGCCGTCCAGCGCCTCGGCCCAGGCCAGCGTCGCCGGTGACGACGGCTTCCACGCGACGTCGCGCGGTCCGGTCGGGACGCCCTCGGCCGGAACGTGGTCGGCCAGCGGACGATCGGCGACGGTTGCGACGTGCCGGCCGCGCAGGTCGAGGATCTCGGTCATCTCCGGGAACCGCTCGTACGGGAACAGATACGAATACGGCTGGTGCACGCGGGACGCGAGCAGATACCGTCCGTCGGGCGAGGGGACGACCGAGGTGAAGATCCCGCGCGCCGCGGTGCGCGCGACCGCGCCGGTGCGCGCGTCGACCACCGCGATGCGCGAGACGGCGTAGTACGCGAACAGCGACTCGTCGTGCGCGCTCGCGAGCAGATCTTCGTAGGTGACGATCTGACCGGGTTTGCCGCTGGTCTCCTGGACTGCCGGTCCGCCCGCGACGCCGGCGGCGGGCGCCGCGGTCGTGCGGTCGACGGCGCGCACGACGAGGTGCGTCGCGTCCGGCGTCCAGACGAACGCGCCCGGAAAGACGTCGTTGACCGCGAGCTTGGCGACCGGTGCCGCACGCCCGTCGGCCGTCGTGCCGAGCCACAGCTCTGTGCCGGACGGCGTGGCGTTCGTCAGCGCAAAGCGCGACTCGTCGGGCGAGAACTCGAGCGCGGTCACGTGCGCGCCCGCCGGCAGCGGGATGCGGACGACGCGGCCGTCGGCGACGCGCTCGAGCGCGACCGCGGTCAGCGCGCGCGCGTGGTGGATCCCGTTCGTTGCGGGATCGATCCGCAGCCCGGCTAGCCGGAGCATCGGGCGCGCCAGGTCGGCGACCGGCGG
>CALEOJ010000054.1 GCA_937910425.1 uncultured candidate division WPS-2 bacterium | reverse complement strand
GCCGCCGCAGCCGCCGCGAAGCCGCCGGCGCCCGGCGAGATCCCGGCCTACGACACGTTCGTCAAAGATACGGTCGTGCAGAACGGGCTCTTCACGCTGATCCGCAAGGATGGCAAAGTCTACCTGCGGCTCGCCGCCGACCAGCTCGACAAGGACTACCTGCAGACCGCAGTTCCGAAGAACGGGCTCGGCGGCTACGGCGTTCTCGCGGGTGACGTCTTTCAACAAGAGGCGCGCGTCGTGCGCTTCGAGCGCGTCGGCAAGAGCGTCGTCATGGTGTGGCCGCACACGCGGTTCATGGCCGACAAGGACACGCCGCTCGCCGACGCGGTACGCGCGTCGACGGCCGACTCCGTGATGGGCGTCGCCGCCATCGCCGCCGAGAAGAAGGACGACAAGTCCGTCGTCATCGAGCTCTCGACGCTGCTGGGCGACGTCATGAACTTCGCGAACAACCTCAACGACGTCATCAAGGACCCGACGAACCCGCTCGGTGGGTACCATCTCGACCCGCAGCGCTCGTTCTTCGGCGTCTCAAAGGCCTTTCCGAAGAACGTGCTGATCGAAGCCGATCAGACGTTCGCCTCGCTGAAGCCGAGCGTGATCGACACCGTCGTCGACCCGCGCTCGATCCAAATGCGGATCGCGTACAACTTCGCCGAGTTGCCCGACGCGAGCAAGTACATGCCGCGGATCGCCGACGACCGTGTCGGCTATTTCGACGACGCACACATCGCGTTCGACCATCTCGAGCGGATGGACAACATCGTGCACTACGTGATGCGCTGGAACATGAAGCCGAGCGATCCGTCGAAGCCGATATCGCCGGCCGCGCATCCCATCGTCTACACGCTCCAGAACACCATCCCGATGGAGTTCCGCGATCCGATCCGGCGCGCGATCCTGGCGTGGAACGGGCCGTTCGAGAAGATCGGTATCTCCGGGGCGGTGCAAGTGCAGGACCAGCCCAAAGATCCTGACTTCGACGCCGACGACATCCGCTACAACATGATCCGCTGGCTGACGGAGTCGAACAGCGGCGGATTCGCCGAGGCGCAGCTCACCTGGGATCCGCGCACCGGTGAGGTTTTCCGCAGCGGCGTCATGATCGACAGCGATCTCGTTCGCTACGGGACGATTACTCGCACGGTACTCGGAGTCGCGGCGGACGGCAGCGAAGATCCCGAGCACGACGAGCGCCTCGTCGCGCACAACCGCCTCGCGCACAACGACGGCCCGGGTGCGCACGCCCAGCTCATGTTCGCGGCGATCACGACCGCGCTCATGGAGGGTGGTAGCCCCACCGAGATCGCCCGCCGCACGGGCTCGGAGTATCTCCACGCCGTCGTGCTGCACGAGGTCGGTCACGACTTCGGGCTCGCGCACAACTTCATCGGACACATGGCGTACAGCGCCGCCCAGATCCGCGACAAGAACTTCACCGCGAAGTACGGCATCGCGTCGTCGGTGATGGAGTACAACCCGGCCAACATCTGGCCGAAGGGTATGAGCAGCGGTACCGTCGAGCAGACGGTGCTCGGCCCGTACGACTACCACGTGATCAAGTGGGGCTACGCCCCGGTGCCGGGCGCGACGACGCCGTACGACGAGGTGCCGACGCTTTCGAAGTGGGCGTCGAACTGGACCGATCCGAAGGTCCGCTACGCCGGCGACGAGGACGTCGCCTGGAACGGTCATGCCGTCGACCCGCGCGTCCACCAGTGGAACCTGACCAACGATCCGCTCACGTGGTGCGGCACGCAGCTCGGCCTCATCCAGTCGCTGATGCCGAAGCTCGATCAGCGCTACCCGCAGACCGAGCACACCTATGACGAAGAACGGATCGCGTTCGCGACGCTCGTGAACCAGTACGCCCGCTGCTCGACCAACGCGGCGCACTGGATCGGCGGCGAGTACTTGTCCCGCTCGCACCGCGGCGATCCCCACGCCGAGTCGCCGCTGACGGCGGTCTCGCGCGGCGAGGAGAAGCGCGCCTTCGCAATACTCGACAAGTACGTCTTCTCGAACGACGCCTTCCGGTACGATCCGCGCACGCTGCGCCGCCTGGTGTACGCGGAGCACGGCACGTTCTCGAACTTCGGCTACAATCCGCAAATGCGCCACGACATCTCGGTCGCCGACATGGCGGCGCGCGTGCAGTACCGCGCGTTGGCGTACATGTACGCACCGACGGTGCTCGGACGACTCGCCGACTTGCCGACCAAGGCGAAGCCCGGCGAGACGATGACGCTCTCCGACCTCTTCGAGTGGTCGCGCGCATCGATCTACGGTGACATCGCGAACGGCCGCGTCGCGCAGGCGACGACGGTCCACCGCAACCTGCAGCGCGCCTACGCGGCGATGCTGCGGCAGCTCGCGCTCAACCCGCCGCGCGGCACGCCGTATGACGCGCAGGCAATGGCGCGCTACGAGCTGACCGTACTGGACAAGGACGTGAACGCGGCGATGGCCCGCCCGGGGCTCGACGTGCAGACCCGCGCCCACCTCGGCGCCCTGCACGACGACGTCTCGCGCACCCTCAAGGCGCAGCGCGTCATCAGCACCTGATCGGGCTCCGGCCCGCTCGGTAGATGAGAAGCCCGGCATCGGCGACGATGACCGGGCTTCTTTGATCGTCGCACGCCGCGGGAACGTGCGCCGGGGCTGAGAATCAGCCGGCATGGAAGGCAGGGGAACGGCCGCTGCCGCGCTCGCCGCGCTGGTAACGTTGCTCGGCATCACCGAGAGTCCGCCGGACGTGCGGCCGGCGTGCGTGCGGGGGATGATCGCGATGACGAGCGACGTCGACAGTGCGTATGCGCGACCCGGCGATTCGTTCGGGTTTCGCACGGTCGACGCGGTGATCGCGCCCGACGGCACCGCGATCCCGGCGGGCGCGAACGGGTTCGGCGTGGTCGCGATCTCGAACCACGCGGCGCGCGGCGGGCGCGGCGGTTACGTCGTGCTCGAGACGCGGTTCGTCCGGCTCGCCGACGGCAAGCACGTGCCGGTGACGATCGACTGGGCCGGCGCCGCGCGTGCGACCGCGACCGGTGCGTCGCGGAACATCCCGGGGATCGTCGGCGCGGTCCCGCTCGTCGGCTACGTGCTCGGCCCGTACGGTTTTCTGCACCACGGCAAGGACATCACGATCCCGCGCGACGCGCAAATCCCCGTGATCGTCGGCGACGACGTCGCCGCCGGCACGTGCCGCATGCCGGCGCCCGCGCCGAGTTCGTCGCCGGTGCCGTCGGCATCGCCCTAGCGTTACGGCTCGAACTCGGCGCTGTAGACGAGGCTGCGTTCGATCAGCTCCTGGATCACGACGGTCGGCTTCTCGGCTTCGACCGCGGCGCGATCGAATTGAATCCCTTTCCTGATGTCATGCTGGAGGACCACCGTTCGACGGAAGTCTTCCGCCAGAAAAACGCGCAGCGCGCCGGTGAACGAGTCGCCGAATACGACGGCCTTGGGGAAGTGCGGGTCGTCCCTCTCATAGGCGTCGCGAAGGAACAGATCGCCGAGCTCATCGTGGGCGTACGGCTGGGCCGATACCCGACGCGCATGGTGTGGAAACTCGTACGTCACGACGCGGTTCCGCACCAGCGACGCTATGCCGGCGAGACGGTCCAGATCGGCATCATCGGACCACACGAGCCGCGATCTGATCGACTTCGCCACGATCGTATCGCGGACGCCCGCCGAGCGCAGGACTCCGACGATCTCGCGGTACGCGACGTAGGCTCCGGCGTCGTTCCAATGTGTCTCGCCCTTCGAGTAGACCTCGCCCGTCAACGAGGCGCGAGTAAGTGCATCGCGCAGGTCGGCGACGCGCACTCCGCGGGCGCGCAGCAGCGGGATCAATCGTTCGCCGGCGGCCGGTGTTACGTGCCTCACCCTGGGGGGGAGAAAGCGCGCGTAGACCGTGCTCTTGTTCGGAACGAGCGCGAACACGTACACGACGCCACGGCGCGCGCACCAATCGGCGCGCGATTTGTACAGATCGGCGAGCTTCGCGAGTTCGGTGTCGGTGGGATCGTACGTGCCGTCGTCGTAACTGCCTTCTTCGTCGCGGTAAAAGATCCAGCCGTCGGCTCCCGCGATGACGTGGTTCGAGGCGATGTCGTGTAGCCACGCGTACTTTGCGAAATCGTAGCGTTCGATGACCTGCCGGCGCAGCGGAAACGCATCGGCGATCTGGCGCTCGAAATCGCGTTGCCACCCGCCGGTCGCCAGTGCACCGCTCGTGGGCGGCGGCGCGTGGAACGGGTGCCGCATCTCGGTGTGATAGATGAAGTCGGCGTCGACCCCGGCACGCCCGGCCAGCGCCAGCACCGCCGGCGCGAGCAGCAGCAGCGCGAAGAGTACCGTGACGACGACGTTGCCGGGCTGTGCCGGCTGCCCGGTCGTGCGTTCGTCGGCCATCAGAACCGAAAGTAGATGAACGGGTTGTACGTGCCGGCCGCGAGCTTCACGACCGACGCGACGAAGATGAGCGCGAGCCCGGCCGGTACCGCGCCCGCGCCCAGTGCGATGCGCGGCCACCACGAGCGGTCCTGCAGCGCCGTCTCGACGCGGCGCGCCAGCAGCGGCGTCGCCAGCACGCAGCCCAGCGCGAACACCAGCAGCGTCTCGTGGTCGACCGCGCCCCAGAAGCCGAGCCGCGGCGCGGACGCTTGGAGCACGAGCGCGCGCAGGTAGCCGAGCGCGTACCCGAACGAGTCGGCACGGAAGAACACCCAGGCGAACATCACGACGCCGAGCACGTAGACGTGCCGCACCACCGGCAGCGCGGTGATACGGCGCACTGCGCCGACGCGCTCGAGCACCAGGAACAGGCCGTGGATCAGCCCCCACACGACGAACGTCCACTTCGCGCCGTGCCACAGCCCGCACAGGAAGAACACGACGACCAGGTTCGCATACACACGCCACGCTGCGACGCGGTTGCCGCCGAGCGAGACGTAGATGTAGTCGCGGAACCAGCGTGAGAGTGAGATATGCCAGCGCCCCCAGAATTCGCGGATCGACGTCGCGACGTACGGAAAGTCGAAGTTCTCGAGGAAACGGAACCCGAACATGCGCGCCATCCCGATCGCCATATCGGAGTAGCCGGAGAAGTCGAAGTAGATCTGCAGCGTGTAGGCCGCGAGCGCGAACCACGCCAGCGGGCGCGACACGTCGGCCGCCGGGGTGCTGAATACGTGGTCGACGCACGCGCCGAGCGTGTTGGCGATCAGCACTTTCTTGCCGAGGCCGACGACGAACCGCCGTGCGCCCCAGGCGAAGCCGTCGAGCGTGACGACGCGCTGCGCGAGCTGCGCGGCGACGTCTTTGTAGCGGATGATCGGCCCGGCGATCAGCTGCGGGAAAAAGACGAAGTACAGCACGACTTCGAGCGGGTTCTTGCGCGCCTCCGAGGTGCGGCGGTAGACGTCGACCACGTACGAGATCGCGTGGAAGGTGAAGAACGAGATCCCCAGCGGCAGCGCGATCTGCGAGAGCGCGACGCTGCGCCCGATCTGCGCGCCGGTGATGAACCTCAGGTTGTCGGCGAAGAACCCGGCGTACTTGAACCACGCCACCACGGCGAGGTCGAACGCGATCGCGGCCCAGAAGACGAGCCGCCGCTCGCGCGTCGCGCCGCCCGGCAGCCGCGAGAGCGCGAGACCGAACGCATAGTTGACCAGCGCCGACCCCAGCACGAGCGGGACGTACATCGCGCCGCCCCATGCGTAGAACACGATGCTCGCGGCGACGAGCACGACGTTCTTGAGCAGCGCGCCGGGCGCCAGGAAATACAGCGCGAGAACGGCCGGAAGAAACGCGAAGAGGAAGACCTCGCTGCTGAAGACCATGCTACGGCGTGACGCCTTGGCCGCTCTCGGTCGCTTTCCCGCTCACGCTGCTGGTCGGCATCGTGCTCGTCGTCGGCTTCGACGCCGCGGCCGCGTGGCTCACGCGCGGCGCGCCCGCACTCTACCGCCGCCTGTGGCCGGTGCAGTTCGCGCTCTATGTGCTGATCGGGTTCGTCGCGATGCTGACGACGCTCGACCTGCGCCTGGTCGAAACGATCGGCGCGCTCTGCGGCCTCGCTGCATCGACGGCGGGCTGGGCGATCACCTGGCGCATCGGGCCCGGCCGCGTCGAGAAAGCGAACGCGATCAGCATCGCTGTCGTCGTCGGGTCGATGACCGCGTTCGGCCTAGGCCTCTCCGCCGCCGGCGCCCTCGCATTCAACGTCGTCGCGCGCGTCCTGATAAACGCGCACCACTAGACTACGGGGCTTTGACGACGATGGTGCCCTTCATGTAGGTGTGGTACGCGCAGAAGTACGCGTACGTGCCGGCCTTGTCGAAGGTGTGCGTCCAGGTCTTGCCTTTGTCGAGGTTGCCGCTGTCGAACGAGTTGTCGGTCGCGGTGACGGTGTGCGGCGTGTCGTCGTCCTGGACGAAACGCACGGTCTGGCCGGCGTTGATCGTCACCTTGTCGGGGACGAAGGCGAAGTTCTTCACGTGGACGATCGAGACGGGCGAGGCGGCCGGCGCGGGCGCCATGGCAGGCGTCGGCGAGCCGGACTGGGCAAGTGCCACGCCGCCGCCGAGGGCCAATGCGACGGCGAGCGAGAGAACGAGTCTGCGCATGCCCCTATAACGTCCCTCGGGGCCGCATGGTTCGGGTCAGAGCCGTACTTGTTGGAGCGTTGCGGAACGCGCCGGCTCGGTAGTCGTGCGCGGCGGTTTCGTCGTCTCGTCGATCACGGTCGTCGTACCGAGATCGATCTGCAGCGTGCTGTGTTGCGGATCGAGGATGAGGCCCACCACCGCGTTCGCGCGCCGAGTGACGCGAGGACCCCCGACGTTGTACCTGCCCGGAGCGTAATCAGTCAGCACAAACGTGCACGTGTATCCGTAGGTCGCGCCGGTCACGGCCCGGCGTGTCGGGCACGTGAGCGCGGCAGACCTCGTCACCGGGCTGCCTTTGTTGCCGAAGACGCGCACCCACGCGTAATCCTTGGGTGCCTGCAGAACGTAATTCGTACCGCCCCGATCCCTGAACCCCATGAAGTTCACCGGAACACCGGCCATCTTCGGCTGGGCGGTCGGGGCTTGCGGCGACCCGTTCGCGGCGACCGTGAGCCCAAATGCGATCGCGCCGGCGAGGGCTGCAATCCAGCGCCCGTGAGAGCCCCCGCCTGGTCGGCAGTCTAGCACGAGGGGTGGGCGCAAATTCCCATCCCCTTCCGGTGGTTGTATCATTCTGTGGTCGTCCCTAACTACGCAGTCATCCTGAGCAACTCTGTGTCATCCTGAGCTTGTCGAGGATAGGGGAGGCCGCGGCTTCGGCTGAGCCCGAAGTGACCGTTACCCGCGAATGTCGAACCCGCTCCGGAGATCTCTTTGCAAACGCTCGTGAACGTCACCCTGCCCGAGATGGGCGAGTCGGTCAGCGAAGGCTCGATCGTCGAGTGGCGCAAGAAGGTCGGTGATTGGGTCGACGAGGGCGACACCATCGTCGACATCACGACCGACAAAGTCGACGTCGAGGTCCCCTCGACCGCGAGCGGCATCGTCACGGCCCTCCACGGCGACGAAGGCGCCACGATCAACGTCGGCAGCGTCCTAGCCGAGATCGACACCACCGCCCCCAAGCCCGAAGCCCCCACCCCGGCGACCAGCGGCAAGCCGGCCTCCCCCGATGTCACCGCTACCGCGGCGGAAGCCGACGGCACCCCCGCCGCGGCGACCCCGCCGGCCGAGCGGCGCGAGTCGAACGGCAAGCCCTCCGGCGTCCTCTCGCACCACGCCCGCCGGCTCGTCGAGCGCCTCCACATCGACCCCTCGAAGCTCACCGGCACCGGCCCCGACGGCCTGATCCTGCGCGAAGACGTCGAGGCCGCCGTCGCCTCCGGCAAAGTCGCCTTCACCGGCACCCTAGGCTCCGCGTCCTCAGATGTCACCTTGAGCCTGTCGAAGGGTGCCGTCACCTACCCGCCGGTCTCGGCCGAAGCAAAGGTGACCGAGCTCAAGGGCTCGGTCGCGACGCTGACATCGTACATGGAGCAGTCGCTCTCGATCCCGGTCGCGACGTCGTTCCGCACGCTGCACGTCGGCACGATGGAGCAGCGCCGTGCCGAGCTGACCGCTGCGCTGAAGCAGGCCGGCCGCACCGAGAAGGTCTCGTTCACGCACATCATCGCGTTCGCGCTCGCGCGCGCCGCGGTGGAGCAGCCCGCGATCACCGCATCGTTCCGCCGCGTCGACGGCAAGCCGCAGAAAATCGAAGCCGGGATCCACCTCGGCCTCGCGGTCGACGCGCAGAAGAAGGACGGCTCGCGCTTCCTGGTCGTGCCGGTGCTGAAGAACGCCGGCACGCTCGACTTCGCCGCGTTCCGCACCGCGTACGAAGAGCTGGTCGCCAAAGCGCGCGACAACAAACTTTCGGTCGAAGAGCAGACCGGCGCGTCGTTCACGCTCACCAATCCCGGCGGGATCGGCACCGTCGCTTCGGTGCCGCGCCTGATGGTCGGGCAGGGCGCGATCATCGCCGCCGGCGCGATCGCATATCCGCCCGGGTTCGCGCACGCCTCGCGCTCGACGCTGGAACAGCTCGGCGTCGAGAAAGTGATGACGCTGACCTCGACCTACGATCACCGTGTCATCCAAGGCGCGCAGTCGGGCGAGTATCTGCGGCGCGTCGACGCGCTGCTCGGTGGCGCCGACGAGTTCTATCAAACGATCTTCTCGCACATGGGCGTGAGCGCGAACGTGCGCGGCGTCGCGACCAGCGCCAACGGCACCGCGCCGACACTGCGCGAGCATGCGGAGCCCGTCACCGCCGACATCCCCGGCGTGCCCTCGGAAGAGATGCTGCGCGCGATCGCGGCCGGCATGGCGGTCGTCTCGGCGTACCGCCGCCACGGCCACCTCGGCGCGAACCTCGACCCGCTCGGCACCAAGCCGCCGAACGATCCGTCGCTCGACCCCGCGACGTACAACCTCACCCCGGCGATGATGCAAGCGATCCCGGCCTCGATCCTCAACGTGAAGCTGCCGGGCCGCACGCTCGCCGACGTGCTGCCGAAGCTCCGCGAGACGTACAGTTCGACGATCGCCTACGAGATCGAGCACATCTCGAACACGCAGCAGCGCGAGTGGTTGCGCGAGTATCTCGAGACCGGCAAGCACAAGACGCCGCTCACGCCGCAGCGCCGCGTGCAGCTGCTCCAGCGTCTGACCAAAGTCGAGACGATGGAGCGCTATTTCCGCAAGCAGTTCATGTCGCAGAAGACCTTCTCGATCGAAGGGCTTGACGTGATGGTGCCGATGCTCGAGGAGACGATCTCGATGCTGGCCGAGGACGGCACGAAGACCGTCGTGCTGGGGATGGCGCACCGCGGCCGCCTCTCGACGATCGCGCACGTGGTGAACCGCCCGTACGAAGAGCTGCTCAAAGAGTTCGAGTCGGCCGCGCTGCGCGAACAAGCACCGGCGCAGGACGACGCCGACGCGACCGGCGACGTGAAGTACCACCACGGCGCGCACGGCGAGTACGTGACGCCGGTCGGCACGAAGATCACCGTCGAGCTCGCCAGCAACCCCTCGCATCTGGAAGCGGTGGACGGCGTCGTCGAAGGGATGACGCGCTGCCTGCAGACCGATCACAGCGTCAACCCCGCGACGCTCAACCACGAAGTGGCGGCGCCGATCCTGATCCACGGCGACGCCGCGTTCGCGGCGCAAGGCGTGGTGGCGGAAGTCCTGAACCTGCAGGGCCTCGCCGGCTACAAGACCGGCGGCACGATCCACATCATTTCGAACAACCAAGTCGGCTTCACGACCGATCCCAGCGAAGCGCGCTCGACGCGCTACGCCTCGGACCTGGCGAAAGGCTACGACCTGCCGATCGTGCACGTCAACGCCGACGACGTCGACGCGTGCATCGCCGCCGTGCACCTCGCGATCGACTACCGCCGCAAGTTCGAGCGCGACGTGGTGGTCGACCTGATCGGCTATCGCCGCTTCGGCCACAACGAGCAGGACGAACCGGCGTACACGCAGCCGCGCCAAACGGAGCTCATCAAGCAGCACCCGACCGTGCGCGAGCTCTACGCCGCGCAGCTCGTCGCGCAGGGCGTGCTGACCAACGAGCAGGGCAAGGAGATGCAGGACACCGCAACGGCCCGCATCGCCGAGGCGCACAAGAACGTCAAGAGCGGCGCGTTCGAGGCGACGATGATCAACGCCGCCGTCTCCGGAAACGTCACCGCACCCGCGCCCGACACGCGCGTCGACAAGGCGCGTCTGCTGAAGTGGAGCGACGAAGTGGTGCGCGTGCCCGACGGCTTCGCGCTGAACAAGAAGCTGGCGCAGCAGTTCCAGAAGCGCACGCAGACGCTGCGCGAGACCGACGAGGTCGATTGGGGCCTGGCGGAAGCGCTCGCGTTCGCCTCGCTGCTGACCGAAGGGACGCCGATCCGTCTCACTGGCCAGGACACCGAGCGCGGGACGTTCTCGCACCGCCACGCCGCACTGCACGACGCGCGCACCAACGCGAAGCACGTGCCGCTGCAGCATCTGCAGGGCGCGAAGGCGTCGTTCGAGATCCACAACTCGCCGCTGAGCGAGTACGCATGCCTGGGATTCGAGTACGGTTACGGCTTCGAGATCCCCAACGCGCTCGTGCTGTGGGAAGCCCAGTTCGGCGACTTCAACAACGGCGCGCAGATCATCATCGACCAGTTCATCGCGGCCGGAGCGGCCAAGTGGGGCCAGGAGACCCGCCTCACGTTGCTGCTGCCGCACGGGTACGAGGGTGCGGGGCCGGAGCATTCCAGCGCGCGGCTCGAGCGGTTCTTGCAGCTGTCGGCCGAAGGCAACATTCGGGTCGCGAACTGCTCGACCGCGGCGCAGTATTTCCACCTGCTGCGGGCGCAGGCGAAGGCGACGCAGGCGTATCCGCTCGTGGTGATGACACCCAAGTCGCTGCTGCGGAACCGGGCCGCGTACGGTACGATCGACGAGCTGGCGACTGGGAAGTTCCGCGAGCTGATCGACGACGTGCGCTACGAGAACGGCGACAAGTCGGGCATCGAGCGCGTGCTGCTCTGCTCCGGCCACATCTACTACGACCTGATCGCGAGCCCGCTCTACGAGCAGGCAAAGAAGACAGCGATCGTCCGCGTGGAGCTGCTAAGCCCGCTCCCTCACGCCGAGATCCTCCGCACGATCGCGAGCTACACGAGCGCCAAGGAAGTCATCTGGGTCCAAGAAGAGCCCAAGAACATGGGCGCCCGAGCCCACGTCCGCCGCCGCCTCGTAGAACGGCTCCCGAAACCCCTCACCGACATCGACTACGTCGGCCGTCCGTATCGCGCGAGTCCGTCAGAGGGTTATCCGGGGGCTCACGCGGTCGAGCAGGAGAGGATCGTTCGTGAGGCGCTAACCGAAGTTTAGAGCGCCGCGGCAGCGTGGCTCAAGTCTGTGGTTTCTTTGCGCGTTTACGCGACTTTGTCCAACGACGGCGACGGCATTTCGGCGCCCATGACGCCGGTGAATGCTGAGGCTGACATCGCGGCGCCGAAGTAGCTGCCTTGTGCGGCGTCGCACTGAAGGGCGGCCAGTGCTGCTCGTTGTGCTTCGCTTTCCACGCCTGCGGCGACCACGCGAGCGTTGAGGCCGTGTACGGCGAATAGGATCGCCGAGGTGATGACCTTGTCGGCGTCGTTCGTCAGGAGGCCGTGCACGAGCGTTCGATCCAGCTTCACCGTGTCGAACTCACAGGACCGTAGAACCGCTAGCGCGTTGAAGCCGGTCCCAAAATTGCCGAGGGTCACCCGAACGCCGAGCGCGCGTACCGCGCTGATCTTGCGCGCGGCATCGGCAAGATCGCCCTGCAGTGCGATCTCGGTGACCACGAGCTCCAGCAATCTCGGATCGAGGCCGGCATCCTCGAACGCGGCGCGAACGCCCCTGGTGAAGTCCGGATTCGCGAGCGACTGCGCGGAAACGTTCACCGCGACGGTCAGGTACCGGCCGTCGCGCAGCCAGCGGGCGTTCTGTCGGCAGGCTTCGCGCAGCACGAAAGTGTCCAGCGGGACGACGAGGCCGCTCATCTCCGCCATCGGGATGAAGGCCGACGCCGTCAGCAGCGCGCCCCAGCGCGGCCATCGCGCGACCGCCTCGGTGCCGATGATACGCCCTTCGATCGTCACCAGCGGCTCATAGTGAACGCGCAGCTCGTCGTTTCTCAGCGCCTCGCGCAGGTCGGTCTCGAGATTGAATTGGTGCACAGTGGAGTCGTGCATCGACTTCTCGAACAGGCGGTACGACCCGCGCCCTGACCGCTTCGCGTGGTACATCGCAGTGTCGGCATTGCGCAGCAGCGTCTCGACGTCGCTGCCGTCGGCCGGGAAACAGGCGACCCCGATGCTCAAGCTCATGCGCAGCGTCCGGTCGCCCACCTGGAGCGGCTCGCGAAAGCCGTCGACGATCCGCTGGGCGGTCGCGGCCGCATCGACGGCCACCGGGTCTTCGAGCAGGATCACAAACTCATCGCCGCCCGTGCGCGCGACCGCGTCCTCTGCGCGGGTCAGAAGACGCAGCCGCGTAGCGACGCTCTGCAGTAGAAGGTCGCCGACCGGGTGGCCCAGCGTGTCGTTGATCTCCTTGAAACCGTCAAGGTCGATGAAGAGGATCGCCAGCTCGGACGTGTGCCGCTTGGCCGCGGAGCACGCGGCGGTGAGCCGCTCGTTCAGGAGCATTCGGTTTGCCAGGCCCGTGAGCGCATCGGACCGGGCGCTGAGCGCGAGCCGCTCGGACGCCTCTTTGCGCTCCGTGATGTCGATGCACGTCCCGACGAGCCGGACCGGTTTCCCCGCATTGTCGTCCTCCCGCGCGACGATCACCTCTTGCCAGTGCATGGTGCCGTCGCCGCGGATGCTGCGGTACTCGATGCGATTCAGACGCCCCGTTTTGACCGTGTCGTTGAGATCCGCGATGACGCGCTCGCGATCCTCGGGGTGCATATGGCGCTTGACGATCTCGTAACCGGTTCCCGGAGACGACGTGTTGGGCGGTTTCGGAACGCGCGCTGCCGCCCACATCTCGTCCGACCAGGTGATCACGCCCGTCGCCAAGTCGGTCGACCAGTGACCGAAAGCGACGAGCCGGTGCACGCGTGAGGCGGCATTGGCAGAGTAACGCAGCTCTTGCTCCGCTCGAACGCGCTCCGTAGCGTCGCTCGTCAGCAGAATCGACGCCGGGACGCCATCCCAGGTGACGTCGAACACCGTCTCGTCCGCATCGAAGTCCGACCCGTCCTTGCGACGATGCACCGTGGTCGTGGTCCCCCGCCCGTCGGCAGCGCTGCGGTCCATGACGGACGACGCGTGTCCCGGCGCGCACAGGCTCTTCGCGAGGCGCCCGTTGAGCTCGACGCGAGAATACCCATAGGTGGTCAGCGCGGCCTCGTTGGCCCAGATGCAGCGGCCGCTCGACGCGTCGAAGACGATGACGGAATTGGTCACGCGACTCTGCCGATCGTGCCGGGAAGGACCGGAGCGCCGATGACCTGCTCGAACTCGGCGGGCGACAGCGCCGCGCCGAAGAGATACCCTTGGGCGTCATCGCAATGCAGGTCCGCCAGCGCCGCTCGCTGTTGTTCGGTCTCGACTCCCTCCGCGACGACCCGCGCGCCGAGGCGATGTGCGGCGACGATCACGGCCTCGGCGATGACCGAGTCGGCGTGGTTCGTCACGATGTCGCTGACGAACGTGCGGTCGAGTTTCAGGGTATCGAAACCGCACGTGCGCAGGACCGAGAGTGAGTTGTATCCCGTCCCGAAGTCGTCGAGGGCGACCCCCACGCCGAGTGCGCGTACCTCGGCGACCTTGCGTGCCGTTTCTACGAGGTCGGCCTGGAGCGCGCTTTCGGTCAGCTCGAGCTCCAACAGCGCCGGGTCGAGACCGGAATCATGCAGCTCGGCGCGCACGCTCTCGGTAAAATCCGGTCTCGCGATGCTGTGCGCCGAGACGTTGACGGCGATGCGAAGCCGTCGCCCGCGCCGCTGCCAGAGTGCGTTCTGGCGGCACGCCTCCGCGAGCACGAACGAGTCGAGCTGATTGATCAGGCCGGTATCTTCGGCGACGGGGATGAACTCCGCGGCGCTCATCAGCCGGCCGTTGCGCGGCCAGCGCACGAGCGCCTCGGAACCGATGAGGCGTCCGTCGATCGTGACGACGGGCTGATAGTGGACGAGCAGGCCGCCGCGTTGGAGCGCACGCCGCAATCCAGATTCGAGCGTGAAGCGGCGCACCGCTGCCGCATGCATCGACTCTTCGAAGAAGCGATACGAACCGCGGTCGGAGCGCTTCGCATGATACATCGCGGTGTCCGCGTTGCGCAGGAGGGAGTCGGCGTCGGTGCCGTCTTTGGAGTAGCAGACGATCCCGATCGTTACGCCCACGCTGATGGCGCGGCTGCCAACGCGCAACGGTACCGCAAAGGAGTTGATGAGCCTGCACGCTGCCGCCGCCGCTTCGGCCGCGGTGCAGTCGTCGAGCACGATGGCGAACTCGTCGCTGCCGCTGCGCGCCACGAGATCGGCGGCCCGCGTGAGGCTCCGCAGACGCATCGCGGCCGCTTGGAGAACCAAATCGCCCGTCGCGTGTCCTAGCGTGTCGTTGATCCGCTTGAAACCGTCGAGACCGAGAAATAGGATGGCGGCTTTGGAGTCCTGACGGTGCGCCTCGAAGCAGACGGCCGACAGCCGTTCATGGAGCTGCATCCGGTTTGCGAGTCCGGTGAGCATGTCGTGCCGAGCATTGAAGTCGAGCAGCTCCACCGCGCTCTTGCGCTCCGTAATGTCGACGACGGTCCCAACGAGGCGAATCGGTTTGCCGCTGGCGTCGTCCTCACGCGCGGCGATCATCCCCACCCAGCGGATCGGCTCGCTGCCGCGGATGGTGCGATATTCGATGTGCCGCACGCGGCCCGTCTCCAAGACGGCCCTGAGATCGGCCAGGACGCGCTCCTGATCGTCGGGGTGCGCATGACAGCGGATCGCCGCCGCGCCGCGCCCGGGAGACGAATCGGCCGGTATCGGCATGCGCGCCAACGCAAACAACTCGTCCGACCAGGTCGTTCGGCCCGTCGCGAGATCGACCCAATAGTGTCCGAGGTCAATGAGGCGGTGGACGCGCGAGTGCGCGCTGAGCGATGCGCGCAGCTCGTCGACGATCGTGACAGGATCAGGCTGAGCGACGAATGGGATCTCGCCGCGCAGCGTCCGGCCGCTCGCTATAATCGTGTCGGGCACCGATCGAGGATAGCCCGCTGCGGTAACGCGGGGGATACGGCCCGCCGCGTTACCACCGCGACACCGTCGTCCGAGGGTGTGGCAGTAACTTGGCAGTCTTCCGCAAAGATACGGAGGTGCATTCGATTCGTTTGGCCGTGCGCTTCCTTGGTGCTGCGGCCCTCACCGCGCTCATTGCGACCTCGCTTCCGCATCTCGCCGTTGGGGCGCCCGCTGGCGGGCCGGCCGCTGATGCGAAGGTGCTCGACCTTGCAAACCTCGATCCGACCTGCAAGGCGTGTGACGACTTCTACCAGTTCGCGACGGGCGGGTGGCTCAAGAAGAACCCGATCCCGGCCGGGCACGCTGCCTGGGGTGCCGGCAACGAGCTGTCCGATCAGAACCGCGCCGTCCTGACCTCGATCCTCGAGGATGCGGCGAAGGTCACGAACGCGCCGCCGGGCAGCGACACGCAGAAGATCGGCTCGTTCTATCGCGCGTGCATGGACGAAGCGGGCATCGAGAAGGCGGGGACCGCCCCGATCGACTCGATGCTTGCCGACATCAACGGCGTCAGTTCGATCCCGACGCTCGTCGCCGAGGTCGGGAAGCTGCACGTGGTCGGCGTCAGCGGCGGGCTCAACTTCGGCTCGAGCGCCGACACCAAGGACTCATCGAAGCAGATCGCGGCGATCAGCCTGGGCGGCACCGGTCTGCCGGATCGCGACTACTACCTCAAAGATACGGAGCGCTTCGCGGCGATCCGCACGGCGTACCGCACCTACGTCGCCACGCAGCTGGCGAACCTCGGCGAGCCGCAGGCGGCCGCGGAGACCGACGCCGACGGGATCATCGCGCTCGAGACGGCGATCGCCAAGGCGACGCCGCCGCGCGAAGAGATGCGCGATCCGGCCTCGACGTACCATCCCATGCCCATCGCGCAGCTGGCGACGCTCGCGCCGCACGTGCCGTGGGCGGCGTACTTCGCGACCTTCAACGCACCGGCGTTCAGCATCGTCGACGTCGGAATTCCGCCGTACGTCACCGCGTACGACGGTCTGCTCGCGTCGACGCCGCTCCCGACGTGGAAGGCCTACCTCCGCTACAAAGTCGCCGACTCGTACTCGGGCGCGCTGCCGAAGCGTTTTGCCGACGCGAGCTTCGCGTTCCGCAGCACGACGCTCACCGGCGTGAAGGAACAGCTCCCGCGCTCGCAGCGCTGCACCGCCGCCGCCGACGCATCGCTGCGCGACGTGCTCGGCAAGGCCTACGTCGAGAAGGCGTTCCCGCCGGCCGCGAAGACGCGCGCGCTGGTGCTCGTCAACAACCTGCAGGGCGTGCTCCACGACGACATCGAGTCGCTCGACTGGATGAGCGCGCCGACCAAGGCGCGCGCGATCGAGAAGCTGAGCGCGTTCACCAAGAAGATCGGCTATCCGGACAAGTGGGTCGATTTCTCGGCCCTCACCGTCACCGACGGTCCGTACGCGAACAACGTCACGGCGGTACGCCGCTTCCAAAGCGCGCGCAACATCGCGCGGATCGGCACGCCCACCGACCGCACGATCTTCGGCATGACGCCCGCGACCGTCAACGCGTACTACAACCCCTCGGACAACGAGATCGTGTTCCCGGCCGGGATCCTCCAGCCGCCGTTCTTCAATCCCGCCGCTGACGACGCCGTGAACTACGGCGCGATCGGCGCGGTGATCGGACACGAGATGACGCACGGCTTCGACGATCAGGGGAAGCAGTTCGACGCAAAGGGCAACCTCAGCGATTGGTGGACGCCGGCGGACAGCGCTGCGTTCAAGAAGCGCGCGCAGTGCATCGTCGATGAGTACAGCGCGCTCGAGCCGTTCCCGGGCGTGCACGCGAACGGCACGAACCTGCAAGGTGAGGCGATCGCCGACCTCGGCGGACTCACCATCGCGTACAAGGCCTTCGAGCGCACCCCACAGGCGAAGGCGCATAAGATGATCGACGGCTACACGCCGGAGCAGCGCTTCTTCCTGTCCTACGCGCAGGTCTGGCGCGGTTCGCAGACGGAGGCGGTGATTCGTCAGCTCGCGCTCACCGACCCGCATCCGAACTCGCGCCTGCGCGTGATCGGCACGCTCTCGAACATGCCGGAGTTCCGCGCAGCGTTCAAGTGCGCCGCCGGCACGGCGATGGTCCGCCAGGAGAGCTGCCAGATCTGGTAGCTCTCCCGCGGAGTGCCTCGAGCCGTCAGTCCGCTTTCTTGCGGTCTGCCGGCTCTTTCGCGCGTGGCTTCGGCGACTTCCGCCAACCGTACCCGAGCACGACCGAGTATGTCGGGTCGCGCTTTGGTTCGCCCGTGTCGGGCGGGTCCGGAGCGTTCGGGTCCATCCGCTCGGGCTGAAGATAGCAGCTGACGTCGACGTTTTTCATTGTTGTGTCTGTTCAGACTCCGTGGGCGCGGCCGACGGTTGCGATGATAAGCGGGCCTATGGTCAGTCCGAGCGAGAGGGCCAGGACGAGTGCTTTTGCGGTACGGAGTTGCTCGTTTCGTCTTGCGTCGGCAACGTAGTTATCTACGTATCGCCGCCGCGTGCCCTTTGGGTCGCCCGGAAAGTCTGCCGCAAAGCTTTCTGGGTCGGGACCGTCGCGAACGAACAGCGTCAACGCAGTACCGATGGCCGCTAGGATGAACCCTCCTAGAAGCAGTCCCCAGTCCGCCACTGCGTACTCCCATGGATCGATAAAATCATACGCAGTATGCGGAGCACAATACCGAAGTTTCGCCCCCGAATCGATTCTGCGGTGGT
Organism: uncultured candidate division WPS-2 bacterium; assembly: GCA_937910425.1. Taxonomy (GTDB): domain Bacteria; phylum Vulcanimicrobiota; class Vulcanimicrobiia; order Vulcanimicrobiales; family Vulcanimicrobiaceae; genus Vulcanimicrobium. The sequence goes on along the minus strand of CALEOJ010000054.1, from coordinate 3,088 downwards.
CTGGCGCGAGGAGCGGCGTAAGATTGATCAAAATGGCCCCGCTGATGATTCAGGCGGCACCGCAATCAGTGTTCGACGACTTGGTCAAGGTCTTCGGCGGCGAAGGTCGCCTGGGTGCAGGTTCGCTGCGGTCGTTCTTTGACTTCGACCGGGTTATCCACGAAGGGATGCCCCTCGCGGCGTTCCGGTTTGCGATCGCGTCGCTGGAGCAGCCGGAGAAGACGGTGCTCGAGGGGATCGGCGTTTCGCGGACGATGCTGCGAATCCGGAAAAAGGTTCGGCGGCTCGGCTTCGTCGACTCAGAGCGCGCCGTGCGTCTCGGCTTCATCATTGCGCTGGGCAAAGTCACGCTGGGCTCGACTGCGGCTGCCGGCCGCTGGCTGCTGAAGCCGAACGCGGCCCTCGGTGGCGCGTCTCCGATTCAGCTCCTGCAGACCGACGTTGGTGCGCGTCACGTAGAAGCGGTTCTCGGTCGCACGCTTCACGGCGGCTTCAGCTAAGCAAACGCCGAGGAGTGCAGCGCGTCGTACATGTCGACGGTCAGTTGCATTGCAGTAGATACCTCGTGGCCTTCAGAGGCCGAGCTCGGTCAGCCCTGGGAAGTCTTTCGGACGCGGGCCGAGCGGCCAGGTGAACTTGCGTTCGTCCTCGGTGATCGGGACGTCGTTGATGCTGGCTTCGCGGCGTCGCATCAGGCCGTGCTCGTCGAACTCCCATTGCTCGTTCCCGTGCGCCCGGAACCAGTTCCCGGACTCGTCGTGGAACTCGTATTGGAACCGCACCGCGATCCGGTTGCCGTCGAAGGCCCACAGCTCTTTGATAAGCCGGTAATCCAGCTCGCGGGACCACTTGCGCTGCAGAAACGCGACGATCGCTTCCCGGCCCGCAAAGAACTCCGCGCGGTTGCGCCACCGGCTGTCTTCGGTGTACGCCTGCGCGACGCGCTCGGGCTCGCGCGTGTTCCAGGCGTCTTCTGCCAGGCGCGCCTTCTGCGCTGCGGTCTCGCGAGTGAACGGCGGTAGGGGCGGTCTGGACATGACGCGATACCTCGTGGCGGCGCGATAGGTACTCGCGCAGAAGGATCTCTCCGGACCGCTCGCCGTTACCGCGTCGGCGCGGGCCTCGGTGCCATCGTCATCGGGATCCCCGTGGGAGCCGGCGACCCTAGCTTGAAGATCGCGACGGTGTCGCCGTATGCGAACGTAAGCTGGAAGTTTCCGCCCGCGGCGACGGCGATATACTGTTGGCCGTTGACCTCGTAGCTGACCGGCGGTGCGTTCACGCCCGCGCCGAGGTTATAGCGCCATAAGCGCTTCCCCGCCTTCGCGTCGAGCGCATCGAACCAACCGTTGCCCTCGCCGAAGAACACGAGATTGCCGGCCGTCGCGAGCGCGCCGCCGATGAGCGGCTGCGGCGTCATGTACGTCCACGCGATCTTCCCGGTCTCGGTGTCGATCGCCACGAAGCGGCCGTCCTGCACGCCGTGCGGCTCAACGTTCGAGAACGCGCTCCCCAGCCGAATGCGGCCCTTTTGATACGCTTCAGGCTGCGTGGAGAACCGCATCAGCTGATCCATGCCGAGCACGTAGACGTAGTGCGTGTCGGGCGAGTACGCGGGCGGAGACCATTCGGCGCCGCCGTTCGCGCCAGGGAGCATGACGACGCCCTTCTTCGTCGGCTGGCTGAACATGTTCGCCGACATCCGCACGTACGGATCGGACTTGCGGATCAGCTTGCCGTTTCGCCGATCGACGATGAAGAACCAGCCCACCTTGCCGGCTTCGCCGGCGGCGGGAATCGTCTGACCGTTTTGGTGGACGTCGAACAGCACGACGTTGCTGACGGCATCGTAGTCCCACACGTCGTGCTTGATCTCCTGATAGCCCCATTTCAGTTTGCCGGTGTGGACGTCGAGCGCGACGATCGAGTCGCTCCACTTGTTGTCGCCGGGCCGATAGCTGCCGTTGAGATCCGGATTCGGATTACCGGTGCAGAAGATCACGAGCCCGAGCTGCGGGTCGATGGCGGGCGTCGTCCACACCATTGCGCCGCCGCGCTTCCACGAGTCGCCGCCGTACGTCTTGGGATCGGTCGAGTCCCAGCGCCAGCGCTGTTTACCGCTGCGAGCATCGTACGCCGCGACGAAGCCGCGGATCGGCCACTCGCCGCCCGCGCTTCCGACGATCACCATGCCGTCGTACACCTGCGGCGTCATCGTCTCAGAATAGCCGACCGACGGATCGGCGAGCGTGCTCTGCCAACGTGACTTGCCCGTAACAGCGTCCAGCGCGAGCAGCTTGTCGTCGAGCGTCAGCACGTACACCATGCCGTAGCCGACCGCGGCGCCGCGGTTGACCGGACCGCAGCAGACTTGGAACGATCCCAGGCTGTAGGTGCTGTCCCAGATCGTGCGCCCGTTGGTCGCATCGAGCGCCATCGTTTTCATCTTGTTGTCGACGGTCGGCGTCGTGATGTACATGACGCCGTTGACGACGATCGGCGTGGTCTCGAAGCTCGCCGTCATCCCCGTCTGCGCGATCCCGGCGAGCTGCAGCGACCCGACGTTGCCGGCGTCGATCTGCGTGAGCGGCGAGTAGCGCGCGTTGTCGTAGGTCCGGCCGGGCAGCACCCAGTTGCCGCCGGCGGCTGCAGCGCCGGTCATCATCGCGTCGGAGACGACGACATCCGCGCCGCGCGGCAGGCGCGCGTACACTTTGTTCGTCGGCGGCGCGCTCCGCGCGATCTCGTTGTTGTTGGTCGCGGGACCCGGCGCGTTCGTGCCGTGCAACGAAACCTGCGCGAGCACGCCTGGCGTCAGCGGCTGGTCACCCGCCGGATAGCCGTTGCGCGAGAGAATGAACGCGGTGACGTCGAGGTATTGCTGCTGGCTGAGTGAGCCGGGTTTGTCCGCCGGCATCTGCGTGTGGATGAAATCGTACAGGGACGCGGCGGTGCCCGACTTGCCGACGTAGGCCTGGAACACCGCGCCGACCAGCGCCGGTCCCGACTGTCCTTGCAGATTGACGCCGTGACACTGCGAACATTTTGCGCTGTAGACGACCGCACCGGCCGCCGCTTGGGCCTGGGT
>CALEOJ010000053.1 GCA_937910425.1 uncultured candidate division WPS-2 bacterium | reverse complement strand
GGGGCCGCTCAGCAGCCGCATCTTTCTGTTGCCGCGCACGCAGGACCGCCCGAGCCGGATCGCGCCGGCGCTGCGCGACGCCGGGGCCGAAGTGGTCGAGGCACCCGATAGCGCGTCGGCGGCCGCGGCGCTCGGAGGCCGCGTCCCGACGGTCATCCTCTTCCCGTCGTCCGGCTCGGTCGACGCGATCACCGACTATCTCGGGGGTCTGCGGGAACATGGACACCGCCCGGTCGTCGCCGCGATGGGCCCATCCTCGTCGCAGACGGCGGGCGCGCACGGCTGGCCGCCGGACGTCGTTGCACCCTCTGCCGAGATCGGAGCGTTCGTACAAACCGTGACGCGTTTCGTGCTGGAGAACGGCGCATGATCCTTCGACAGCCCTTCGCCCTTCGACAAGCTCACGATGACAGGCTCAGGATGACACGGCCGCTGATCGCCCGGCCGCGGCGGTTGCGCACGAGCCCGGCGATGCGCGCGCTGGTGCGCGAAACGCGGGTGAACCCCGACGGCCTCGTGCAGCCGCTCTTCGTCGTCCCGGGGAGCGGCGTCGTGCAGCCGATCGGTTCGATGCCGGGCGTCTCGCGGTATTCGGTCGATGCGGTGGTGCGCGAGTGCGGCGAGCTCGACGCCGCGGGCGTGCGCGCCGTCCTCCTCTTCGGAATCCCCGATTCCGCCGAGAAAGACGCCTACGCGACGGTGAACCACGATCCGAACGGGATCGTGCAGCGTGCGGCCCGCGCGATCAAGGAGGCGCTCCCGCACATCCTGGTGATCGCCGACCTCTGCAACTGCGAGTACACCGACCACGGCCACTGCGGGATCCTCGACCCGTCGGGTGACGTCGACAACGATCTCACGCTCGAGGTGCTCGCGAAGACCGCGTTGACGTACGCGCGCTCCGGGGTCGACATCGTCGCGCCGTCGGACATGATGGACGGGCGCGTCGCGGCGATCCGCCGCGCGCTCGACGACGACGGCTTCACCAAGACCGCGATCATGTCGTACGCCGCGAAGTACGCGTCGGCGTTTTACGGCCCGTTCCGCGAAGCGGCGGATTCGACGCCGTCCTTCGGCGACCGCCGGAGCTATCAGATGGACCCCGCGAACGTGCGCGAGGCGCTCAAGGAGGTCCGGCTCGACATCGAAGAAGGCGCCGACATCGTGATGGTCAAGCCCGCGATGGCGTATCTCGACGTCGTGCGCGCGGTCCGCGAAACGACCGATCTCCCGGTCGCGGTGTACCACGTCAGCGGCGAATACGCGATGATCAAGGCGGCGGCGGAACGCGGCTGGATCGACGAAGAGCGCGCCGTCGACGAGACGCTGACCGCAATCGCGCGCGCGGGCGCCGACATCATCATCACCTACTTCGCAAAAGACTATCTGCGCCGGGTGCGCGTGTGACTCTGGCCAGCGTCTGCATTCTTGCGGGTGGTGAAGCGACACGATTGCCGGGGAAGCTGTCGATGGCGGTCGGCGACGTGCCGATGCTGGTGCGCGTGTACCGCAACGTCTCGCCGGGGCGCGACACGTGGCTCTCGACGAAGGGACCGCTCTCGGAGGAGATCGCCGCGCTCGTCGACGCGCCGCAGGTCGTCGACCGCTGGCCGCTGCGCGGGCCGCTCTCCGGGCTGCTGTCGACGCTGAGCGAGATGCGCAGCGAATGGGTGTTCGCGATCGCCGGCGATGCGCCGTTCGTCGACGCGGCGTTCATCGACCGGCTCGAAGCGCACGTCACGCCGCAATACGACGCGATCGTTCCGATGCACGATGAGAACACGAAACGTATCGAGCCGCTCGCCTCGCTCTACCGGCGTGACGCGTTCCTGCGCGAAGGGATGCCGGTGCTGTTGGGCGGCGACGGCGCGCTGCGGCTCGTGATCGATCGCCTGCGCGCGCGATTCGTCCCGGTGCGCGACGATCGCGCGTTCGCGAACGTCAACACGCCCGACGACTATGCCAAGATCCGCGAGGCGCTGACGTGAACCGCGAAGGTTCGGAGGCGGCGTTCGCGGCGGCGAAGCGGGTGATCCCCGGCGGGGTCAACTCGACGGTGCGCGCGTTCAAGGCGGTCGGCGGAACGCCGGTCTTCATCCGCAAGGCGAAGGGCGCGTACCTGACCGACGTCGACGGCAACCGCTATCTCGACTACGTGCTCTCCTGGGGACCGATGATCGCCGGGCACGCACACCCGGACGTCGTCGACGCACTGCGCGGCGCCGCCGAGCGCGGGACGTCGTACGGGACGCCGACCGAGTACGAGACCGAGCTCGCCGAGCTGATCGTCGCCGCAGTCCCGTCGGTCGAGAAGGTGCGGTTCTGCTCGTCGGGGACCGAGGCGACTGCGAACGCCGTGCGGCTCGCGCGCGGCTTCACGGGGCGCGACAAGTTCGTGAAGTTCGAGGGCTGCTATCACGGCTCGGCCGATCCGTTCCTGATCGCGGCCGGTTCGAGCGCGCTGACGATGGGCGTCCCCAACTCGAAAGGCGTGCCCGCCGGAACGGCGCGTGACACGATCATCGTCCCCTTCAACGACGCTGCGGCGGTCCGGGCCGCATTCGAGCGCAACCCCGGCGAGATCGCCGCCGTGATCGTGGAGCCGTACGTGGGGAACATGGGACTCGTGCTACCCGTCCCCGGCTTCCTCCACGCGCTCCGCGCGCTGACCCGTGACAACGGTGCGCTGCTGATCTTCGACGAGGTCATGACCGGGTTTCGCGTCGCGTACGGCGGCGTCCAGGCCCGCGAGGGCGTGCTCCCGGATCTGACCACCCTCGGCAAGGTGATCGGCGGCGGCCTCCCGGTCGGCGCGTTCGGCGGGAGCGCCGAGATCATGGACCGGCTGACCCCGGACGGCGACGTCTTCCAGGCCGGGACGCTGTCGGGGAACCCGATCGCGATGGCGGCCGGGCTCGCCACGCTGCGGCTCCTCTCCGACGCCACGTACGTGCATCTCGAGCGGCTCGCGATGCGTCTCATCGACGGGATGGCAGAGGTATTTGCACGCCGCGGGGTTCCGCACTCGACGGTCGCCGCAGGGTCGATGGCCGGGTTTTTCTTCGCCGACGGTCCGGTGACCGATCTCGCCGGCGCGAAGCGCGCCGACACGGCGCTCTACGGCCGGTTCTTCCACGCCATGCTCGATCGCGGCGTCTACTTTGCCCCCTCGCAGTTCGAGACGGCCTTCCTCTCGCTCGCCCATACCCAAGCCGAGATCGACCGGACCGTCGCGGCCGCCGACGACGCGCTCTCAGAGGTGCTGGCGTGCCGCTAGTCTGCCTGGGGCTCTCGCACCACACCGCGCCGGTCGAGGTGCGCGAGCGGCACGCCTTCCCGCCGCATCGGATGGGCGAGGCGCTGATCGCGCTGCGCGACTACGAAGCGGTCCGCGAAGCGCTGATGCTGCAGACCTGCGGCCGGCTCGAGATCTACGCCGAGCTCGAGGACTACGAGGTCGGCGTCGGCCAGCTGAAGTCGTTCTTGGGCAACTTCCGGCACGGCGACGTCTCCGACATGGACTCGTACATGTACACGCTGCTGGGGACACAGGCGATCGAGCACGTCTTCCGGGTCAGCACGGGGCTCGACTCGATGCTGATCGGCGAAGCGGAGATCCTCGGCCAGGTCAAGGAGGCGTACGTCCAAGCGCAGCGGGCGCGCTCGCTCGGCAAGACGCTCCACACGCTGTTCCGGTCCGCGCTCGAGGCCGGCAAGATGGCGCGCACGCAAACCTGGATCTCGAATGACTCGACCTCGCTCGCGACCGCGGCGGTCGCCTGCGCCAAGGAGCACGTCGGCGACCTGAGCGGCACGTCGGCATTGATCGTCGGCGCCGGCAAGATGGGCGCGCTCGCCGCGCGCCGGTTGAAAGCCGAAGGAGCGCGCGACATCGTAGTGCTCAACCGCTCCCACAAGCGCGCCGAGCACGTCGCCGACGAGCTCGGCGAGGTCGCGCGCGCCGCCGAGATGCCCGGCCTGGTCGACGCGTTGAAAGCGGCGGACATCGTGGTGACCTCGACCGGCGCGCCGCACTTCGTGCTCACGCCCGGGAACCTAGCCGAGGCGATGCTCGCGCGGCCCGACCGTCCGCTGTTCATCGTCGACATCGCCGTGCCGCGCGACGTCGATCCCGACGCGGCCCGCATCCCGGGCGTCGGCATCGTCGACGTCGACGCGCTCAAGGACGTCGTCGACGTCACGCTCGAGAAGCGCCGCGCGGCGATCCCGCTGGTCGAAGAGATCATCGCCGCGCACGTCGAGCGCTTCGGGCAGTGGTATCAGTCGCGCGTCACGATCCCGGTGATTGCGTCGCTGACGCAGAAGGCCGAATCGATTCGCGAAGCCGAGCTCGAGCGGCTCTTCGCGCGCGTCCCCGAGCTGACCGAGCGCCAGCGCATGCTGATCACCGGCGCGTCGCTCACGATCGTTTCCAAGCTGCTGCACAGCGCGATCGTCCGCATCCGCGACAAAGCGGTCGAGAACCGCGCCGAGGCGCTGACGCACGTGAGGATGCTCGACGAGCTGTTCGAGCTGCAGGTGCTGCCCGAAGAGGCGGCTTTCGCCTCGACCCCGCCGCCGGAAGACTAATGCCGGGCAAGGTCTGGCTCGTCGGCGCGGGGCCCGGCGATCCGGGGCTGTTGACGCTGAAGGGTGCGCGCGCGCTCGCGCAGTGCGACGTGCTGGTCTACGACTACCTCGCCTCGTCCGCGATCGTCGCGCTCGCGCCGCCCGACTGCGAGAAGATCTACGTCGGCAAGAAAGCCGGCCAGCACACGCGCAGCCAGGACGAGATCACCGCGCTGATCGTCGAGCTGGGCCGCGCCGGGAAAAAGGTCGTGCGGCTCAAGGGCGGCGACGTGTTCGTGTTCGCGCGCGGCGGCGAGGAGGCGCAGGCGCTGGCCGAGGCCGGCGTCGCGTTCGAGATCGTCCCCGGGATCACGTCCGCGATCGCCGCGCCCGCATACGCCGGCATTCCGGTGACGCACCGCGATCACAACACGTCGCTCACGATCGCAACCGGGCACGAGGACCCGACGAAAGGCTCGTCGTCGCTCGACTTCGCCAAGCTCGCGAACCGGAAGGCGACGACGATCTTTCTGATGGCGATGGGGAATCTCGCCGGGATCGTCGCGAAGCTGATGGAGCACGGTCTCGAGGGCGACACGCCGGTCGGGATCGTGCACGAAGGGACGAAACCCTCGCAAGAGGTGCTGACGGCGACGCTCGACACCGTCGTCGCCGAGGTCGAACGCACCGGGATCACCGCGCCGGCGATCGTCGTGATCGGCGACGTCGTGCGCGAACGGGAACGCATCCGCTGGTTCGACGCACAGCCGCTGTTCGGCAAGCGCGTCCTGGTCACGCGGCCTGCGCACCAGGCCGACGACATCGCGACCCGGTTGTGGGAAGCCGGCGCCGAGCCGATCGTCGCGCCGACGATTGCGATCGGGCCGCCGGACGATCTCACCGCCGCTCGCGACGCAGTCACACGCGTGCGCGATTACGCGTGGGCGGTGTTCACCAGCCGCAACGGCGTCGACGCGTTCTTCGACCGGCTCGGCGAGCTCGGCCGTGACGCGCGCGCGTTCGGCGACGTGCGGATCGCAGCGATCGGGCCGAAGACCGCCGAAGCGCTCGCGACCCGCGGGATTCGGGTCGACCTCGTGCCGTCCGTGTTCGTGAACGAGGCCGTCATTTCAGAGCTGCTGACGCGCACGGCGGCCGGCGACCGGATCCTGGTCTACCGCGCGCAAGAAGCGCGCGAGGTGCTCCCCGAGACGCTGCGCGAGCACGGCTGCCTCGTCGACGTCGTGGCCGCATACGCGACGCGCTTCGTCGACGATCCCGAGTTGGAGGCGAAAGCGCGGCGCGCCGACGTCGTGACGTTCACCAGCTCGAGCACCGTCGCCGGCTTCGTGCACAACGTCCCGAACGCCGCCACGGTACTCGCCGCGAAGACGGTCGCCGCGATCGGACCGATCACGGCGCAGACCGCGCGCGACGCCGGGATCCGCGTCGACGTCGTCGCCGACGAGTTCACCGTCGAGGGGTTGCTGCGCGCGCTGAGCGCGGCCGCCGCCGTCTGAGCGGAGCGGCGTGAACCCACGCGATCTCGTAATCGGCGCCGCATTCGCGGGCGCGATCGCGCTGTTCGCGTGGCGCGCGCACGCGCTGACGCGTAGCGGGGCGATCGCGGCGTTCGCCGTCGGAACGTTGACGTACGCGAGTGGAACGGTCGGCTTCACGCTGGTGCTGCTGGCGTTCTTCCTCCCGTCGGTCGCGCTGTCGCGTGTCGGACGCGCGCGCAAACGAGAGCTGATCGACGTCGGCAAGCTCGGTGCACGCGACGCACTGCAAGTACTCGCGAACGGCGGCGTCGCGACCGGCTGTGCGGTCGCCTGGGCGTTCACGCACGATCCGCGCTGGGCGTTCGCGTTCGCCGGCGCGTACGCCGCCGCGACGGCCGACACGTGGGGGACCGAAATCGGCACGCTGGCAAAGCGTCAGCCGCACTCGATCCTCACGTTGCGTCCGGTTGCGACCGGTCTCTCCGGCGGGATCACGCTGCCCGGTACGCTGGCGGAGATCGCCGGCGCGCTGTGGATCGGCCTGATAGGGATCATAGGAATCGCGCTGGCGTACGTGCTCGGCACGTTCGACGTCGGGTTCTCGGTCTCGAAGGCGCCCGCAGCCGTCATGGTGCAGGTCCTCGCGCTCGTCGCCCTGCCGCTTGGCGGCATCGCCGGCGCCACCCTCGACTCGGTGCTGGGCGCGGCAGCGCAAGAGCTCCGGCACTGCGACGCGTGCGATCGCGCGTGCGAAACCGACCCGCACGTCTGCGGGAACCGCACGCGCCGGGTCCACGGTCTGCCCGGCCTCTCGAACGACGTGGTAAACCTGCTGGCGACCGCCGCCGGTGCCGCCCTCGCCGCCGGGATCGTGAACGCGCTGCACTCCTAAGCCGCCCTTCGACAAGCTCAGGATGACAAAGGTCGGATGCAACCGGCGAAACCGACCTCGGTCGACGCGTAGTCCAAGCCTTCGTGCGACGATTCGTCGCACGACATCCTATGGCAACCGAGCTCATCAAAGACCGAGACGTCAGCGAGCAAGGCGCCCGGCTGATCCTGATCACCCTCGGGATCATCGCCGCGACGCTGATGCAGACGCTCGACTCGACGATCGTCAACGTCGCGCTCCCGACGATCCAAGGAAACCTCGGCGCTACGCAGGAGCAAGGCGCCTGGGTCGTCACGGGCTACATCATCTCGGCGGTGATCGTCATCCCGCTCACGCCCTGGCTGCAAGCGCGCTTCGGCCGCCGGCAGTACTATTCGGTCGCGATCATCGGCTTTACGATCGCCTCCGTGCTGTGCGGGATCGCCGGCTCGATCGACCAGCTCGTCCTCTACCGCATCCTCCAGGGGCTGTTCGGCGGCGGACTCATCGCGACCGGACAGGCATCGCTGCGCGACACCTTTCCGCGCCATCTGCTCGGCGCGTCGCAGGCCGTCTTCGCCCTCGGCGCGATCGTCGGCCCGTCGGTCGGTCCCACGGTCGGCGGCTGGCTGACCGACAACTACTCCTGGAACTGGGTGTTCTTCATCAACGTCGTGCCGGGGATTTTCGCCACGACCGTCGTGCTGACGATGATGCGCAATCCGTCCGATCCTAAGCCGATCCCCGTCGACGCGCTCGGCCTCGGATTGCTCGCGCTCGGCCTCGGTTCACTGCAGTACATCCTCGACGAGGGGCAGCGCAACGACTGGTTGGACGCGCCGATCATCCGGGTGCTCGCGTTCACGGCCGTCGCAGGACTCGCGGCGTTCATCTGCTGGGAGTTGTGGGGGACGAAGCGCCCGATCGTCGATCTGCGCGCGTTCAAGTATCGCGCGATCGCGGCGGGTAGTGCGCTCGGCTTCGCGATCGGGTCGGTGCTGTTCGGTGCGACGGTGATCTTGCCGCAGTACGTTCAGACCATCCTCGGGTTCACCGCGACGCTCTCCGGCGAGCTCATCTTCGTCCGCGCGGCGTTCATCGCGCTCCTGACGCCGTTCATCGCGCGCCTCGCCGGAAGCGGGAAGATCGACACGCGCATCCTGCTCGTCGTCGGATTCACCCTGATCGGCGTCAGCCAGATCTGGCTCGGCTACATCACGACCTCGCAGAACGACTTCAACTCGCTGCTGGGGCCGGCGATCATGGCCGGCGTCGGCTTGGCGATGCTCTTCGTACCGATCTCGATCGCCGTGATGGGCGCGGTCCCGCAAGAGGTGGTCCCGAAGGCCGCCGCGTTCCAGTCGCTGTCGCTGCAGCTCGGCGGTTCGTTCTCGACAGCGGCGCTGATCACGCTGCTGGCCCGCCGCAACGCGTTCCATCAGAGCGTCCTCGCGCAGGACGCTACGCCGGGCAACGCGGCGCTGCAGATCCTGATCCAGCAGACGCACAGCGCGAGCGCGGCGATCGGCAACCTCTACCAGCAGATCCTGACGCAGGCGGGCGTGATGGCCTACGCGGACGCGCAGTGGGCGCTCGGGGCGCTGACGTTCGTGCTGCTGCCGCTGGTGTTCGTCTTGCCGCGCCGCCGCAAAGGCGACACCGCCCCGGTCGAGGTCCCGGCCGAGTAGCTAGGCCGTCGCCTTCGCGCCGTACTTCTTGTCGAGGTACGGGATGATGTCGTCGTCGTCGTCGAGGACGACGTCGCCGTCGACGAGCACCGGGATCGACGTCTGACCGGAGACGTCTTTCACGACGTCACGCTGCGCGTGCGAGTGCGGCACGTTCACCGTCTTGTAGTCGAGCAAGAGATCCGTCAGCTTCTTGCGCACGCGCGAGCAGTACGGACACCACTCGGCTTGATACAGGACCATGTCGGTTTCTCGACCCATCGTCTCTCCAGGACCGCTGCGGGCGAAAAAGGTTGCGCGCGCGCCGGTGTCGGAGTTCCGGCCAGCCACAGCGATGCTCGCCACCGCCCCCGGGACCCCACGGCGTGACCGCATCGCGATCGCCGGCTCGATCGCGATTCATCTCTGCGTGCTCGCGGCGGCATTGGTGGTGATTCCCAAGCCGTCATTCCCGGTCGACGAGCCCGACGAGCGCGCCCTGCTGAGCAGCATCGTGCGCGTGGAGCATCGCGCTCCCCCGAGCAAGGGCCACGAGCTGCGCCCACCGGCCGAAGCCGCACCGCGTCAGCAGTACGCTCTGTTGCCGGTGATCCACGCCGCGGTCACGGTCGAGCACGCGGCGCGTCAGCTGGTCGTCGCGGCCGAACACCGTGCCGCCCTGCCGGCCGCGCAGGTTTCCGTGCGCCGCCGCGAAGTGGTGCGCGAACCTGCGCCGGTACAAGTCGCGGTCGCGAAACCGGCTGCCGCCGCCGCCGAGGCGACGAGCGGACCGGTCGCATCGCCGGCGCCGAGTCCCGTCGTCGCACAGCACGAGGAAGGGATCGGCAACTTCAGCGAGACCTATCCGGCGTCGGTCGAACCGTCGGCGCGCAGCGTGCTCCTCGCGGGCGTGAACGGCGTCACGGTGCGCATCACCGTCGACGAGAACGGCCGCGCGACCTCGATCGAATTCCTACGCGGCCCCGCCGACGCGGCGCTCCGCGACGAGCTGCGCACGCGCCTGCTCGCCGCGCACTTCATCCCCGCCGCCTGCAACGGCCTCCGCTGCGCCGGAACGCTGGAGCTGCGAAACTAGCCGCCATTTCGAGCCCGCGTTGTACTGGTTCGCGGCAAACCGTAAACGGCCGAACCGCTAGTGCTTTTCGATGTCGAATGGGATGCCGAGTTCGGCCGCGAGCTTCTCCAAGCCGTCCCACACTTTGACGTGCACGGGAACGCCGTTCTTGCGTGCTTCCAGCGTCTTTTCGTATTCGATCTCGCCGGCGACGTAGATGCGCTCGTGGCCCGGCGCCTTCGCCGAGTCCTTGAACGCGCGCAGTTCGGTATCCATGTCGGCCTTGAACTTCTCGGGATCGCGGAAGCCGTCGATCTTGAACGCCGCGAAGAAATGCGAGATGCGGCCGGGCAGCGGCGGATCCGCCGCGACGGGAAGATCGCTGCCGAACGCGCCGCCCGAGAGCACTCCGCACAGGATGTCGACCAGCAGGCCCAGCCCGTATCCCTTGTGTCCGCCGCCCTCGACGCCGTAGCCGCCGAGCGGGAGCAGCGCGCCTTTGAGCGCGACGTTCGGGTCGCGCGTCTCGACGCCGGCGGCGTCGATCGCCCAGCCGGGGTTGAGCTGTTTGCCTTTGCGGTTGTAGACCTCGAGCTTGCCTTTGGGCACGGTCGTCGTCGCGAAGTCGAGGACGAACGCGGGCTCGTTCTTGGCGGGGATCGCGAATGCGAGCGGGTTCGTCCCGAGCAGCACGTCCTTGCCGAACGTCGGCGCGGCGTAGCGCACGCTGTTGGTCGACGCGATCCCGATGATGTCGCGGTCGAGCGCCAGCATCGCGTAGTAGCCGGCGATTCCGTAGTGGTTGGAGTTCCGCACCGCGCCAAACGCCGCACCCGTGTGGGCCGCCTTCTCCAAGACCCGCTCCATCGTGCGCTTCCCGACCGGATGGCCGAGGCCGTTGCCCGCGTCGACCAGCACGGAGGTCGGCGTCTCGCGGACGGTCTGAATCGGCGGCTTCGCGGCGAGCTGCCCCGCCCGGATGCGGCTCACGTAGTACGCGTCGAGGCGGGCTACGCCGTGCGACTCGACCCCGCGCATGTCGGCGGCGACCAGGACGTCGGCGACGATCGCCGCGTCCTCCGGGGCGACCCCGACCTTCTCGAGCACGGTCGAGACGAAGCGCTTGAGATCGGGCTCGGTGGAGAGCCGGTACTCGGAGGTGATCACGTCGGCCATAACCGTCTGAATATACCGCCCAGGGAGAAAAAACATGTAGGACGGGAGTCGGAGGACCCTGTCATCCCGAGGGCTGAACCGGGCGGGGGTGACGCTGGTCGAGGCGCTGCGCGCGGCGGTCCCGGACGGGGTGCTGACCGAGGCCGAGGACCTGATCGCCTACGGCTTCGACGGGACGTTCTACGAGCGCACGCCGCCGCTGGTGGTGCTCCCCCTGACGACCGCGCAGGTCAGCGCCGTCCACCGCATCGGAACCGAACGGCGGATCGCGATCACGCCGCGCGCGATGGGCAGCGGGCTCTCCGGCGGCGCGGTCCCGCTGGGCGGCAGCATCGTGCTCGGCGTCGCGCGGATGGACCGCATCCTCGAGATCGATCCGGTCGACCGGGTCGCCGTCGTGCAGGCCGGGGTCATCAACGCTCGGCTGCAAGCCGAGGTCGAGCAGCGCGGCCTCTTCTACCCGCCCGATCCCTCGAGCCTCAAGCAAAGCGCGATCGGGGGCAACGTCGCCGAGAACGCCGGCGGCGCGCGCTGCCTCAAGTACGGCGTCACCGGCGACTACGTGCTGGCGCTCGAGGTCGTACTCCCCGACGGCACCGTGATCCGCACCGGCGGGCGCACGGTGAAGAACGTCACCGGCTACGACCTGCGACGGCTCTTCACCGGCGCCGAAGGGACGCTCGGCACGATCACCGAGATCACGCTGCGGCTGTTGTCGAAACCGAGATTCGCGCGCGCCGCGACGGCGGCGTTCGACCGGATCGAGGACGCGGCGGAGGCGACGACCGCGGTGATGATGAGCGGCGTGCTCCCGTCGGCGATCGAGCTCGTCGATAATCTGACGATGCGGTGCGTCGAGGCGAACGCGCCGATCGGGCTGCCGCTCGACGCCGACGCGCTGCTGATCTTCGGCGTCGACGGTAACGACGAGCGCGTTCTCGCCGGCGACTTGGCGACGATCGAGCGCATCGCGCGCGAGCACGGCGCGCGCGACGTGCGCGTCGCGCAGACCGACGCCGAATCGGAACGCTTGTGGGCCTCGCGCCGCTCGATCTCGCCCGCGCTCGCGCGCCGGCGTCCGAACAAGCTCGGCGAAGACGTCTGCATCCCGCCGCGCGCGCTCACCGCCCTGATCCGCCGCGTGCGCGAGATCGCCGCCGAGTACGCGCTCGAGATCCCGATCTTCGGCCACATCGGCGACGGGAATCTGCACCCGAACATCCTGTGCGACAAGCGCGACGCCGAGGAGATGCACCGCGTCGCCGCCGCCGCGCGCGCGATCTTCGAGACGACGGTCGAGCTCGGCGGAACGCTCTCCGGCGAGCACGGGATCGGCCTGCTCAAGAAGCAGTTCATGGAGCTGGACCTCGGCCCGGACGCGCTCGCCGTGATGCGCAAGATCAAGGACGCGATCGACCCGCTCGGGATCATGAACCCCGGCAAAGTCTTCCCCGACCCCGGCGGCGCGGACGCGTTCAGACTGTGAGTGTGGTCCTGGCGCTCGACCAAGGCACGACGTCCTCGCGTGCGGTCGTCTTCGACGGTGACGGTCGCATCGTCGCCTTCGATCAGCGCGAGTTCACCCAGTATTTCCCGCGGCCGGGCTGGGTCGAGCACGATCCGCACGAGATCTGGACCTCGCAGCTCGAGACCGCGCGCGCAGCGCTGCGCAACGCGGCGCTCGCGGCATCGGACGTCGCCGCGATCGGAATCACGAACCAGCGCGAGACGACCCTCTTGTGGGAGCGCGCGAGCGGAAAGCCGGTCGCGAACGCGATCGTATGGCAGGACCGCCGCACCGCGCCGCTCTGCGAGGCGTTGCGCGCGCGCGGCGTCGGGGAGCTGGTCGTAGACCAGACCGGGCTGCTGCTCGATCCGTACTTCTCCGCAACGAAGATCGCGTGGCTGCTCGACCACGTCGAGGGACTGCGCGCGCGCGCGGAAGCCGGCGAGATCGCGTTCGGCACGGTCGACACGTGGCTGATCTGGAATCTAACCGGCGGCGCGCGTCACGTGACCGACATGACGAACGCGTCGCGAACGATGTTGTTCGACATCCATCGCCTGTGCTGGAGCGACGAGCTGCTCGCAGCGTTCGGCGTTCCGCGCGCGATGCTACCCGAGGTGCTGCCGTGCACGGCCGAGTTCGGGACGGCGGCGGTCGAACATTTCGGCGGCCCGATTCGAATCGCCGCCGTCGCCGGCGATCAGCAGGCTGCGCTCATCGGTCAGGCCGGCTTCGAACCCGGGCTCGCGAAGAACACCTACGGCACCGGCTCGTTCGTCGTGCTCAACACCGGCGAGCGCGTCGTCCGCAGCGAACACGGACTCCTCTCGACGATCGCGTTCGCGTTCGAACCCGGCCGCGCTACCTACGCGCTCGAAGGCTCGATCTTTGCCACCGGCGCGGCGGTGCAGTGGCTGCGCGACGGGCTCGGGATCATCGGGCGTTCGGCCGACGTCGAACGCCTCGCGCGCGAGGTCGAAGACAGCGGCGACTGCTTCTTCGTGCCGGCGTTCACCGGCCTGGGCGCGCCGTACTGGGATCCGCATGCGCGCGGCACGATCGTCGGGATCACGCGCGGCACGACGCGCGCGCACTTCGCGCGTGCCGCGCTCGACGCGATGGCATATCAAACCGCCGATGTCGTCGCGGCGATGGAGCGCGACGCCGGACTGCGGCTGGCAGAGCTGCGCGTCGACGGCGGCGCCTCGGCGAACGATCTGACGATGCAGTTCCAGGCCGACCTGCTCGGCGTACCCGTCGTGCGTCCGGCCTGTATCGAGACGACCGCGCTCGGCGCCGCATATCTGGCGGGGTTGCAGGCCGGCTACTGGAGCGACGTCGAGACCGTCGCGAGGCAATGGCGCGCGGACAGGCGCTTCGCACCCTCGATCGGCGATGCGCGGCGCGAGGAGCTGCTTCGCCGCTGGCGGCGCGCGGTCGAGCGCAGCCGCGGCTGGGCCTGCGATTGAACCGTCCGGATGCGCTGAAGCGGCTGGCGGACGAGGCGTTCGATCTCCTGATCATCGGCGGCGGCGCGACCGGCCTCGGCGCCGCCGTCGACGCGTCGGCGCGCGGGTACCGCACGGCGCTGATCGAGGCCGAAGACTTCGCGGCGGCGACCTCGAGCCGTTCGACGAAGCTGGTCCACGGCGGCGTGCGCTACTTACGAGCGGGCAACGTCGGGTTGGTGCGCGAGGCGCTGCGCGAGCGCTCGGCCCTTCGTCACAACGCACCGCATCTCGTCGACGATCTCGCCTTCGTCATTCCCGCCTACCGCCGCTTCGACGTGCTCGCCTACGCGGCGGGGCTCGCGGCGTACGACATGCTCGCCGGAAGCACCGATTTCCCGCGCAGCCGGCTCGTCTCATCGTCACACGCGCAGGAGCTCGTGCCTGCGCTCGCACCGGCCGGCCTGCGCGGTGCGGTCGTGTATCACGACGGCCGGTTCGATGATGCGCGTCTCGCCCTCGCGCTCGCGCGCACCGCGGTCGACCGCGGTGCAGTGCTCGCGAACTACGTCCGCGCGATGACGTTCATTCGAGGCCCGCACCAGCGTATCACCGGCGTGACGGCAGTCGAGAGCGAGTCGGACGAGCAGCTCACCATTCGGGCACGCGTGGTGATCAACGCAACCGGAATCTTCGTGGACGGCATTCGCGCGCTCGACGATCCGACGGCGCGACCGCTGCTCACGCACAGCCGCGGCTCGCACGTCGTCGTCGCAGCCGACGCACTCGGCGGCACCGACGCAGCGCTTCTGATCCCCAAGACCGTCGATGGCCGCGTGCTGTTCGCGATCCCGTGGCACAATCGCATCGTGATCGGAACGACCGACGTTCCGGCCGGCGAAGCGGTGCTCCGCCCGCATCCCAGCGCCGATGAAGTGACGTACCTGCTCGCAACGGTCAACCGGTACTTGATCGAACCGCTCGAGCAGCGAGCCATTCTCGCGACGTTCGCCGGCCTGCGGCCGCTGCTTCGTCACGGGGGCAGGACGACGGCGCAGCTCTCGCGCGAGCATCTCGTCAACGTGTCGCCCGGGGGTCTGGTGACGATCGCCGGCGGGAAGTGGACGACGTACCGGAAGATGGCGCAAGACGTCATCGACGTCGCCGCACGCAGCGCGGGGCTCGCCGCCGCGAGATCGTCGACGGATCGGCTGCATCTGCACGGCTTCACCTCGCCATCGTCGAACGCCGGCGCCTGCGCTCCGGCGGACGACGCGATGCGCGTGTACGGTTCGGATGCGGCCGAGGTTCTCGCTCTGGTCAGCGGCGATGCGACGCTCGGCGAGCTGCTGCATGCGCGCCTTCCGTACACGTGCGCGCAGGTCGTCTACGGCGTGCGCGCGGAGATGGCGCGCACGGTAGACGACGTGCTCGCGCGCCGGACGCGCGCGCTGTTCCTCGATCGCGCCGCCGCGCGCGAAAGCGCACCACGCGTCGCGTCGTTGATCGCCGCGGAGCTCGGCCGCGATCGCGCGTGGGAGAGCGAGCAAGTGCTCGGATTCGAGTCGCTCGCCGCCGCGGGCGGATAGCCGCGCTGCCCGATCGTGACGCGGCCCGACGGGAGCATCCACGATCCCCGGAGTAGCCTCGTCTTCCGTCTCTCCGGAGGTGCCCATGGCCGTCCATACCGCGTTCGCCGAGCTGCTCAGCGCGCTCGCCCGGGAACACGCGCGAACGCTGGTCATCGGCGGCCTCGCGAAGAAGCTGCACGGCGAGCGCGCCGACGCGTTCGACCACTGCCTCTGGTACGACGCCGACGACGAGAACGCAACGCGCGTCTACCGCGCGCTCTCGCGGGTAGGGGCGCCGCTCGACGGGGTGGAGGTTCCCGATCTCGCCGAGGTCGACTACGAGTTCCGCTACGGCGAGGGCGACGACGAGATCTGCTTGTTCGGCGGTCTCGATGGCATCACGTTCGCTGACGCCTGGGTCGAACGGCTCGAGACGCACTGGCGCGAAGTACCGCTCTGTGTCATCGGCCGCAGCGCGCTGCGCGCCACGGAACTCGCCGAACGCCCGTAGCCCCACGAAGGTCAGTGGCTTCTGCGCGATCTAACAGCCGTCGCCCCACGTGAACCGCTTCCAGCCCCTGACGTGGTTGTGCGCGTCGTAGTACACGACGACGCCGAGATACCCGCCGAAGCAGAACTCGCTGCCCGACACGTACGAGTACTCGCCGACGTGGGTGTATCCGGAGCCAGCCGCTTCCGCCGTATCCGCGACGTAATCGCGGAGGTGGTCGGGCTGCGGAATCCCGTGTCCGAATTGCCGCTCGACGTCGGCGCGGTTCTCGCCGACGACGAGCCGGTGCTCGAGGGTCGCGGTGTTCCGCTCCGCCAAGGCATGCTGAAGCGGCATGAACAGTCCGAACATCCACGCCACGAACGCGATCGGAACCGAAAGCGTGAGAGCGCCGATGAGGACGGTGATCCAAAGCCACAGTCGCCGCGATCGTAAGGTTGCCATGCGGCAACGCTAACGCTCCGGTCCTCGCCGCGCGTCCGTAGAACTACGGACGCGCGCTCCCCCGCGGCACGCGCGATGGCGCCGGCGTTGCCGCGGCGTCGCGGGACGTGATCGGTCCCATAGTGGACGCCGACGATCTCGGCGACTCGTGCGGCGGCAGCCTCGCCATTGTGAGGCCCGTTGGGCCGACTGTTCGCTCTCACGGTCGGGATAGGTCGTTCCGCCGACGTTGCCGCTCAGCCTGCTTGTTTGTTTACGACGTATTCCACCTATACGTGGCACAGTGCCGCGCTAAGACTAGAGCGTTGTCTTCCCCAGCGCGGAGAGGATCAGCTCGACGGCGAGGATCGCGGTGCGGTTCTCGCTGTCGAGGATCGGGTTGATCTCGGTGATCTCGAGCGAGCCGAGCGTTCCGCTCGCGGCGATCCCTTCCATCAGCAGGTGCGCTTCGCGATAGGTGATCCCGCCGCGCACCGGTGTCCCGACGCCCGGCGCTTCCTGCGGGTCGACGCCGTCCATGTCGAAGCTGACGTGCACCGAGTTCTCGCCGTCGGAAACGATCGCCAGCGCCTCGCCGACGACCGTGCTCATCCCGAGCCGGTCGATGTCGGCCATCGTGAACGCCTTCACGCCGAGCTTGCGGATGACGCGCTTCTCACCGTCGTCGACGTCGCGCAGCCCGATGAAGACCATGCGTGACGGATCGACCGCGTGCGACTCGAGCGCGAAGTGGACGGGCATGCCGTGCACGTTCCCGGACGGTGAGGTGAGCGGGGTGTTGATGTCGCCGTGCGCGTCGACCCAGATCACGCCGGGCGCCTTGCCGCGGGCGAGCGCGACGCCGGCAATCGTCCCCATCGCGATCGAGTGGTCGCCGCCGAGGACGAGCGGAAACCCCCCCTGGCCGATGACGTCGCGCACGACGCCGGCCAGCTCCTCGCAGACTGCCTTGATGATCGGGTAGTACTTCGCGTTCTGCTGCTCGATGGTCGCCGACTCCGGGACCGGAACGCGCAGGTTGCCGTGGTCCGTGACCTCGATGCCGAGCTTCTCGAGCGACTCCTTGAGCCGCGCGTAGCGGATCGCCGACGGGCCCATGTCGACGCCGCGGCGGTCGGCACCGAGATCCATCGGCACGCCGACGACGTCGACGCGCGCGATCGGCTTGCGGCGGGGGACGCGCGCGGGCGTCGGTTCGCTGATCACCGGACTGCCCTTCGCCGCGCGGACCCGCTCAGTCCCGTGACGAACCGCGCTCCACGTGTCCTGGCTCGAACTCATGAGCTTCGCCGGCTATGCCGCGGCGCTGCTCACGCTCGCCGCGTTTTTCATGACCGACACGGTCCGCCTGCGGCAGATCGCGCTCGCGAGCAACGTCGCGTATGCGATCTGGGCCGGCAGCGAGCACCTCTACCCGACGCTGGCGCTGCACGTGGCGCTCTTCCCGCTGAACGCATGGCGGCTGCGGCAGCTGCTGCGCGAGCGAACCATGATCGAGCGCGCGATGGCGGCGAGCGAGGTTTCGCCTGCCTGGTTGACCCCGTTCATGGATCGCCGCCGGTTCACGGCGGGGACGGTGCTGTTCCGCCGCGGCGAGCCCGCCGACGGGCTCTATTTCCTGGCGCAAGGGCGGCTGGAGCTCGAAGAGCTCGGGATCGAGCTGCATCCCGGCGCACTGCTCGGCGAGATCGGGATCTTCTCGCCCGACGGGGCGCGCACGCAAACGGTGCGGGCCGCCGAAACCTCGATCGTGTACGTGATGCGGCGCGACGAGGTGCTCGCGCTCTACCGGCGGGACCCGGCCTTCGGCATCTACCTCACGCGGCTGATCACGAGCCGGCTGGTCGAAGACGTCGCGAAGGTCAGCCCCCCGGCGTCCCCGTCACCACCGGCGGCCGCGTCTGCTCCAGCGGCGCAGCCGTAAGACCCGGCGCGGCGACGGCCGGCGAGACGGCGGGCGGGAGCAGGTCCCGCAGCAGCACGCGGATCATCGCGGCGACCGGCACGGCGAGGAACGTCCCGGGCAGGCCGAACAGCTCGCTGCCGCCGAGGATCGCGATGACGATCCAGAACGGTGAGAGCCCGACGTTCTCTTTGAGCACGCGCGGCGAGACGAAGTTGCCGTCGATCTGGTGGATCACGAAGATTAGCGCGGCGACGATCAGGGCGTTCACCGGACCGTGGTACGTCCACGCCAGCAGCACCGCGGGGACGAACGCGATCAACGCGCCGGCGTACGGGATGAAGTTCAGCGCACCGGAGACGACACCGATCAGCAGCGCGTACGGGACGTGCATCAGCGCGAGCATGATGGTCAGCATCGCGCCCAGGATCGAGCCGTCGATCAGCTGACCGCGGATGAAGCCGCCGACGACGTGATCGAGATCGGCGATGATCTGCTGGGCCTTGCGCCGGTTCTTCCCCGGGATGATGCCGAGGAAGTTCTCTTTGATGTTCTCGGCATCGAGCAGCATGTACGCCGCAAGCACGGGGACGACGATGACGGTCGCGAGGATCGAGGCAGTCGAGAGCAGGACGGTGACCGTCTTGGATGCGGTGTCGAGCGCGTTCGTTTGGATGAACGTGCCGATCTGCTGCGGGATCGTCGAAAGGTAACCGCGATCCTCGACCGGGATCCGCTGGACGAGCGGATTGTTCGGATCCTGCAGCACCTTGACGAGGTGCTGCACGATCCCCGGGACCGACTTGACCGCGTTCTGCACGTCGGAGACCAGCGGTGGGATCAGCAGCTGCGCGATCGCGGCGCCCACGATCGCGATCGCGATGTAGACCAGCAGGATCGACCACACCAGCGGGATGCGTTCGTTCAGCCGGTGGACCGCCGGGTAGACCAGGTACGCGAAGAACAGCGCGATGACGAACAGCATCCCCGTCGCGCCGACCTTGCCGAAAAACTCCAAGACCCCGACCAGCAGGTAGATCGAGACCGCGACTAGTCCCAGCGTCTTGAGCCAGAACGTGACGCGGCGCTCGGCCCGCGACATCGGGCGGCGCGGACGGGGTACGTCGGGCGGTCTCGCGGGGTTCACGCCGTCCTCTTCCCCGCAGGCAAGGGGCCGCCCCGCACCGGCGTCGTAGGAGCCCGCAATGCCCTGCTGGCCGCCCCTCCGTGCGGTGCTCCTCGCCCTCGCGGTCGTATCGACGTGCGTGGGTTGCGCCGGCAAGCAATCCGCCTCGGGCGCGATCCGTATCGGAATGGTGACCGACGTAGGTGGGCTCGGTGACCGTTCGTTCAACGATTCTGCCTATGCGGGGCTCGTACGGGCGAAGAACGATCTGCACGTCGATACGACGGTGCTGCAATCGCGCTCGGCGGCGGACTACCAGATCAACCTGACCGTCCTAGCCAACAAAGAATACGACGAGATCTTCGCGATCGGGTTTCTGATGGCGCGCGACGTCACCGAGGTCGCGGAACGCTACCCGCAGCGGCACTTCTCGATCATCGACGCGGTCGTCGACCAGCCCAACGTGACGTCGGTGACGTTCAAGGAAGAGGAGGGCTCGCTTCTCGCCGGCGCGCTCGCCGCGATGACGACCAAGACGAAGACGATCGCGTTTCTCGGCGGGATCGATATCCCGCTGCTGCGCAAGTTCGAAGCCGGCTATGCGGCGGGCGCGCGCGAGATCGATCCGTCGGTGAAGGTGCTGGTGAAGTACGTCGGCTCGTTCGACGACGTCGCCTCCGGCAAGGAGCTCGCCGGCGTGCAGTTCTCGGAGGGCGCCGACATCATCTACGTCGCCGCCGGCAAGGCCGGGCTCGGCGCGATCGACCAAGTCAAAGAGCGCAGCAACGCGTTCATCATCGGCGTCGACTCCGACCAGGACGCGATCGCACCCGGGAAGATCCTGACCAGCATGGTGAAGCGCGTCGACATCGGCGTCTTTCGCGTCAGCGGGCAGGCCGCGGCGCACAAGCCGCGTCCGACGCATCTCACCCTCGGCCTCAAAGAGGGCGGCGTCGGGCTCACCGATTTCACGTACACCAAGAGCGTCGTCACCCCGGCGAAGCTCGCCGTGCTCGCCAAGCTGCGAGCGGCGATCATCGGGGGGAAGCTCGTCGCGCCGTCCACGCGGGAGGAACTGGCATCGTTCAAACGCATCCCGCTCTGACGCTGCGCGGCGTGCGCAAGCGCTTCGGCGCCGTGCAGGCCGTCGACGGCGTCGACCTCGAGCTGCAGCCCGGCGAGGTCCACGCGCTGGTCGGCGAGAACGGCGCCGGGAAGTCGACGCTGGCGGCGATCGCGTACGGCGCCGTGCGCAGCGACGACGGGTCGATCGAGGCCGTCGGCGTCGTCGGTCTCGTGCACCAGCACTTCAAGCTCATCGATCGCCTGCGCGTGTGGGAGAACGTGCTGCTGAACCGCGAACCGCGGCGCGGCTGGACGATCGACGTCGACGCCGCGCGCGAGCGTGTCCGCGCGCTCGCGGCGAGCTACGGGCTCGCGGTCGATCCCGATGCGCCCGTCGAGACGCTGCCGGTCGGGATCAAACAGCGCGTCGAACTGCTGCGCGAGCTCGATCGCGAGCCGAGCGTGCTGCTGCTCGACGAGCCGACGGCGTCGCTCGCACCCAGCGAGATCGCCTCGTTCTTCACCACCATCGGCGACCTCGCGAGGCGCGGGACCGCGATCATGGTCGTGACGCACAAGCTGGCCGAGGTGATCGCCTACTCGCAGCGCGTCACAGTGATGCGCGCCGGGCGCGTCGTCGCGAGCCACCTGACGAGCGAGACGACCGCCGAGGCGATCGCGCGCGAGATGGTCGGC
>CALEOJ010000052.1 GCA_937910425.1 uncultured candidate division WPS-2 bacterium | reverse complement strand
ACTCTGCCGTGCGAGCGCGTTGCGCGCCTCCGCGGCTTGCTTCGCCGCGGCCTGCGCGGCGTCGCGCGCCGCGCGCGCTTGCGCGAGCTGGGTTCGGACGCTCTCGAAGTCCGGTGCGCCGGGGTTCACGAGCCGCTCCCGAGCATCTCGTCGGCGTGGACCGCGACCATCACCGGCGCACGATAGAGAAGATACGCCCAGCGCGCGGCGCTCGCGGTCGCAGCGTCGGCTTTCACGTCGTCGTCGTGCTGCGGCTGCTTGCCCTCGGGGTCGCCGGTCGGCGGCGGTTTGAGCACCGGCGCGCTCAGGCTCGTCGCGGGCAGGAACGAGCCCGGCAGCGCGCCCGGGACCGCGTCGTCCCAGGTGAGCTCGTCGAAGATCTCCAGCGACGCCGGCCGCGTGAGCTCCAGCCCGAAGCGCGGCTCGCCCGGGCGTTCCTTGATGACGAAGAACCAGCCGGGATCGTCGCCCGGGCTCGTCCCCGGCCCGCCTTTCGCTTCGGGGATGGTCAGATCGAAGCCGAAGAAGTAGATGTCGGGATCGACTTTGGCTTCGTACAGCGGCGTGCGGATGATCGTCGTCGGCGGGTTGGCGAGCGACGCGGCGTCGATGTCCTCGAGCGTGCGCGGCTTCGTCAGGTCGATCGTCACGCCGTCGGCTTTGCGCTCCCACTTCGCGCGGTGCGCGTAGATCACCGCGGTCGGATACTTCTTGAGCAGCTCGCCGCGGATCACGAGCACCGCCTCCTCGCCTTTTTGGGTGGCGCGGTGATTGTGGTCGCCCAGCTGCGAGTCGAGCGGCCAGCGGTGCAGCTCGGGGATGTCGTAGAGCTTTTCCTTGAGCGTCTTGTCGTCGAGATTCGACGCGTCGAAGAAGCTGCGCACGTCCCAGAACTGGCGGAAGTAGCTGCCGCGCTGATCGGTCGGATACTCGCGCCACAACAGCTTGCGCGCGAACTCGTGGTTGAGCCCGACCATGTACGACTCGATGAAGCGCTGGTTGGTCTCGATCAGCGTGATGCTGTTGGGTGGGATCAAGTTGATGTTGGGCAGGAACAGCTCGGACGAGATCGCCTTGAGCGGCTCGTACATCGGCAGGTCGATCTTCGGGTAGGCCATCACTTCGCCGAAGTTCTCGCCGATCAGCGCCACGATCCACGCCGGAATCGAGATGCCGCTCAGCCCGCGCTTGGGGATCGTCACCTGCGGATCGACCGCGGCGATCACCGAGACCGTCAGCGCACCGATGTCGAGCGGCCGGCGCGGAATCAGCGGCGCGACGGTCGTGCTTGCGTGCAGCAGCGCGTACGAGTCGCGCAGGGCGTCCTTGTACCGCACCGCCGTCGGGCTGTCGCTGGCGCCGGTCGTCGGCTTCACGTTCGAACCGGGCTGTGAGACGGTGAAGTCCGGACTCTTCGGCAGGGTGTCGACCGCGGCGGGCGTTTGGTTCTCTTCGCGGATACTCTGGGCCGGTGCGTCGGTGCTCCGCCAGCGCATGAGCAGCCGGAAGAGATAGTACCCCGCACCCGCGATCACCAGCGCGAGGATCAACCCGAGCAGCGGGATGATGAGGAAGAAGAGGGCGACCACCAGCGCGGCGCCGAGCACCGCGTACGGCAGCCACGGATAGCGCCCGAGCAGCGCGAGGATCCAGGGCGGCGCACCCTTGGGATCGGTGGTCGCGGCGGCCTGATCGACCGTCGCGACGCCGGGGGGCGTGATCTTGGGCGGCGCCGCGCTCACCTCGCCCGCGCTCACGCGCGCGAGCGCGTTCGAGGGCGTCACCTGGGCGTCGAACGGCAGCGAGCGCATCAGCCTCGCGCCGGGCCGGATCACGCGCCGCAGCGCGGTCGACGTGTACGCGGCCGGCACACGGCTCGTGCTCTGCGCGTACGCCACGGTCGTTCCGTTGACGAGGACGCGCTGAGCGACCGGCGCGGTCAGCGTGAACGCGCGTTCGGGGTTCGCGGCGGCCAGCGGGGTGAGATGGCGGTCGTACCAGCGCGACGACACCTCGCGCGCGAGCTGCAGGCGGCGAATGCGGTGGTTCGCCTCGAGCACGTCGCCGATCTGCTGCCACGCATCGTTCATGTACTCTTCGGCGTTCGTCTCGACGACGTCGGTCCCGAAACCCGCGCCGACGCGAAAGCGCGGGTCGAGGTTGAGATCGTGCACCCAGTTGTCGATGTGCGGCGCGGGAGTGCCGTCGCGGTTGGTGAGCAGCCGTTGCGTGAGCGCATGCCAACGGCCGTACAACGGCGCCGTGATGAGGGGATCCGGATCGTCGTCGACACCCGGACCCAGGCCGCTGGCTGCGTTCGCCGCTGCGGACGTCGCGGCCGCGTAGTCGTCGGGCAGATCGACGAAGGCCGCGAGCGCTTTCTGGAACGGGTGCGGCCGCGGCTGGTCCCAGTTCTCGTACTTCTGGCGCTCGGCGAGGTCGGTCGCGTTCAAGTCCGCATCCGGGACGCGCAACGCCCCGCCCAAACGAAGGACGCCGTGCAGCGCCGGGTCGGTGATGCCGGGGATGTTCGAGCCGGGATCCTGCACGTCCATGTCGCGCGTGCCGACGCGCTTGTCGACCGGCTTCGGCGTGAGCAGCCGCACGAGATACTCGAAGTCGCCGTGCGTGCCGGTCTTGAAGTACCAGCGGTAGTAGATCGGATAGTTCGTCGGCTCGAGTTTGCCGCCGTACGCGGCCCACGCCGAGAAGGTCGCGTGCGGCGCCGCGCCGGGTTTCTGCCCGAGCCCCGCAAGACGCCCGGTCTCGAACACGGGCACGACGAAGGCGTGATACCCGGTGTTGTCGGCGAGCCGGCGCGGGCAGACGATGCGCGAGTATGCGTCGTCGGGATTCGCCGCGAGGATCGACTCGACGCGCGGCAACACCGCGCTCATGTCCGGCGATACCACCTCGGTGTCGCTCGCGGCGAGGCTCTGGTTGAAGTGCACGTGCGCCCACGCCCACAATTGCTCGGCGGGCGGGAACGCGGTCGCATCGGCGACGGTGATGAACGGCAGCGGCCGGCCCGCCGCGTTCTTGCCCTCGACGAACTCGCTCTCCGCCAGCACCACCAGCGCGATCCACGGCCGCAGCCGCAGGCCGCCCGCGTCCGGACTCGCGGGCGTGTAGCGCCACGGGAAGTCCTCATCGTAGAACTCGATCCCCGCGAGATAGTTCGCCTCGAAGTTGGTCACCCACGGTCGCGGCTCGGTGCGCACGACGCTGCGCGCGTCGATGCCCACGATGTCGCCGGGGCCGTAAAGCGCGACGTCCTGCGCGACGGGCGCGGTCAGCTCGGCGCTGCCCGCGACCGGATCGCCGGAGACGGTGAGTGCGACGTGGACCGACGCGCGCGTCTTCACCGCGGCGTCGCCGTCGGCGGACGCGATCGTGTTCGCGACGCCCGAGCGCAGCCAGGGAAGGAACGTGTACGTACCGATCGGGTTCACGCGGTCACCTCGAACTGCGGCAAGACGTGGAGCTGTCCGTTCAGGCTGGGATCGTTCGCGACCGTGCGCGCGAGGTAATCGTTCGCCGCGGCTTGGCTCGCGAACGCGGCGGCCTCGGGCTTGTACACGCTGTTGTTCGCCTGCAGTGCGACGGCGAACGACTCGGACGCGACGGCAACCTTGTCGCCGAACGGGTCTTTCTGTCCCTTGCGGTACGCCGAGAGGACGTTGCGCGCGACGCTCGCGCCGCGTAGAAAGTGACCGTGCAGCGCGCCGTTCTGCACGGAGAAGCGCCGGCGCGTGCGCAGCAGCTTGGTGTCGATGATCGTGAGGTCGTAGCGCACCGTGCGCGTCAGCCCAGTCCCCGACGCGTACGCGTGCCCGGCGGCGGAGAGCTCGATCCCGCCGTGTTGCGGCGCGTACGCCTGCTGTGAGAGCTTCGCCGCATCGTCGAAGTTGAGGAACTGCGCGGGGGCGAACTGCTCTGGGAGATCGCGCTTCTTGACGAAGCCACCGGGCGCGACGGCGAGGTTGAAACGCTTGGCGTCGGTCGGCTTCTGGTTTCCGACCTTGTCGAGCGTGAGGTCGAGCGGGATCGCGCGCTGGCTGACCTGCAGCGTGCCGACCGGGTGCAGCACGAACTCCGCTTCACCCGGGTCGAGCTTGCGCAGCGAGACCAGCAGGTTCGAGCCGCTGGGGAGCACGGCGCGCCAGTTCGACTGCTTGCCGAGCTCGCCGGTGACGATCGGCATCACGCTGATCGGCGGCAGCGCCGTGTCGCGGCTGTCGCCCCACGTGACGTCGATGCTCACGTCGATGGAGAAGAAGAGGATCGAGATCGACGCCGTCCCGTGCGCGTGCCAGGGCGTCGGCCCTTCGAGCGAGAGCTCGAGGTCGATCGAGAACAGCCCCATCCCGAACACGTTGACCGACAGCGATGCCGAGACCGAGACGATGAAGTGGAACGGCGAGAACTGGATCAGCGCGTCGAAACCGATGTGCCCTTGCACGTTGATCGCGCTGAAGCCGAAGTACAGCTCGCAGAGCGCACCGAACTGGACCGAGTTCGACGTGACCGCGAAGTAGCCGGTGACGCGGATGCGCGCCCAGTCCTCGTTGAGGATGTCGATCTCGATGCGGCGCGGGGTTGGGAACGGTAGCGGCGGCGGTTTGAACTGCGGGTGGAACCCGCCGATCGAGACGACGAAGTTCGCGTCGTCCCCGAACGCCATCAGCAGGCCCATCTCGCCTTCGATCGTGATGAACAGCACGCGCGAGTCGAACAGCGAGGCGAAGAAGTACATCCGCTTCTTGTCGAACTCGAGCGCGCCCGCGAAGTTGACCTGAATGACGATCAGCGCGATGTCGTCCGCGGGTAGCGCCAATTTCAGCACGCCCAAGATCGCGATGTCGCCGGGCGGTATCTCGATGATGATCCCGAGCGCGAGGCTGATGAGCGTCGGTTCGCCCCAGCCGATCTTCGCCATCGGCCCGATCAGGAACGTCCCTTCCTGCGGCGGGAAGATCTTGCGCAGGTCGCTGATGATGCGCTGCGCGTTCTTCACCACATCCTGCGGGAACATGATGCTCTCGATCGCGCCGGTGCGCACGCCGTCCATCAGCGGCTGCATGAGCATCGTGCGGTTGAGCCCGAGCAGACCGCCCACGCCCAGCAGCGTGAACCCGAACCCGAGCTGAATCCCTTCGGCGAACTCCGCCGTGATGATGATCAGCAGCGAGAACCCGCTCGAGCCGTCGGGCATCTTCGTGGTGATGAGCCCGATCGCGTGCAGGCTCAGGAAGTCCGCGAACACCAGCTCGAGCGCGCCGGCGTATTCGCCGCGGTCGGTGTCGATGTAGAGGTAGCCGCCGCCCTTGACGACGCCCGCGTCGATCGACAAGCCGACGCCGTTGGGCGGCTTGAACGCCAGCGCGATGTTCGCCGGACCGACGTTGCCGCCGCGGGCCGGGAACGTGGTGACCGCCGTGAGGCCGACCTTGTCGACCGACGCGGAGAGCGGTCCGAGCGAACCCGTCGCGCTGATCGCCGCCTGCAGGTCGAGCTCGCCGCCCGCGATCTTGAGTGCGAGGAACAGCCATTGAAGCGAGACCGGACCCAGGTCGAGGTGCAGCGGGATGCTGATCTCCAGACCCGCCGTGCCTTCGACGAACACGCCGAGCTGGCGCGACCAGCCGACCCCCAGATCGAAGTCCAGGCTCAGCCCGTCCGCCGGCAGCAGCTTGGAGAGAAACCCGTCGGCTTGCGCCAGCGACAGAACGAACTTGCCGCCCTTGACGCCCGCCTCGATCGAGGGATCGAGGTCGCCGCTCTTGGTACGCCCGAGGCCGCCGGTGAGATAGGTCGAGCGCGCTTCGATCCGCGAGCCGCCCGGAAACGCGAGGATGGTGAGCGGGTCTTCGCTGTCGGCCCGCGCGTAGGTGAGGGTTGCGGTCAAATGCCCGCTGGTCACCGCCGACGCGCTCGCGTCATAGTTCGCGTACAACTCGGGCGCCTTGTCCGGGCGCAGCGCCAGCACCACGCCGGCCGACGCGTCGATCGCCGCGTCGAGGGTCAGCGTCAGGTGCGCGGTGATCGGGATCGCGAGTCCGGCCAAACTGCCTTCGGCGACCAGCGCGACGGCCAGACCCTGCACTTCGCCCGGCGTCGCCTTCGGGATCGCCATGACGGCCGCGACGACCTTGACCCCGATCTGGTCGAGCAGCACGAACTCGAAGACGCGCCCCGGCTTGGTCCCCGCCGGAGCGCCGGGCGCGACGGTCTTGATCAGGCCCGGCGTCGGATAGTCGTACGTGCCGGGCGCGCCGAGCGCGATCGAGAGGGCGTACAGCGCATCCTGCAGCGGCGCGGCGTTGAGCGTGGACGTCCCCCAGCCGTAGACGTCCTTGAAGACCTGTTGCGGGTCGGAGAGCAGCTGCGGGATTCGCTCCCAGTGCATCTTGCGCGCCGTGTACGCGGGCTGAAAATGCGCCGGATCGGCGGGCTTGGGATCGCGCTCGATCAGCCCGAGGACCCGCAGGATGCGGCTGGTCAACGGCAGCGAGGACCACAGCCCGTCGACGATGAGGACGTCGAAGAGCCGCCCGGCGAACGCGCTGGGCAGGTTGGTCGCGGCGACGAATCCGGGCGGAAGCTGAGCGGGCAGCGAGCTCGGCAGGTCCGCCAGCGCTTCGACGACCTTGACCAGGGCAGCGACGACCTGCGCCGCGCTCGCGATCAGCTCGCCGGCGCCGGCGCCGGCGACGACTTTCGCGTCGAGGTCGTCGACGCCGTGCGCGAGCGAGGTCACCCCGCTCTTGAGCCCCACCAGCGCGGGCGGGACGGGATCGGGGAGCGCCCACCCCATGTCGGCGACGAGCGCCTTGAGGCCGGGGCCGGGCGCGGACGAGTCGAGCGGCGCGAGCAGCCGCCCCAGCAGCGCGCCGAGTGCCGCCGCGCCGCGCTCGAGCGTATCCAGCGCGTCGCTCACGGCTTGAGCTTCGGGCGGAAGACGGGCAGCGTCGACGATGGGCCGTTGGCATAGAAGCCCGGGATCATCGTGCCGTCGATGATGAGGTCGGAGAGCTCGACGCTCTCGCCTTTGCTGGGATTCGAAAGGTATGCCGTCCAGCCGCCCGGCACGCCGTCCGGGACCTGCATCGGGAGGTAGACCGACTCCTGGTAGTCGGCATCGTGGTCACCGGCGGCCAGGACGGGCATCTCGGTGTGAAAGGCCGGGTCCACGCGCACGGACCGAGGGATCACGAGCAGCGCCTCGTTCATCGTGGGCGCCGGGCTGCCGTCGTCGTGCATCTGGTCCAACCGCAGGCGAATCCACCACGCGCCTTCGGCGGTGAACTTCGAGCCCGCGATGGGGCTGAACAGCTCCTTGTACGGCGCCCAGCCGCAGAGCTGGAACCGCAGCGGCCCATGCGACAGCGTGAAGGTCGCGCTTGCGGGGTTCGCGACGAAGTGCTCGTTGATCTTGTCGCGGATGCCGTCGAACACGTCCTGAATGTTCTTGGCCATCTCGGTGGCGAAATCGGCTTCGCTCATCTCGGGCATCCCGTGTCCGGCGAGCATCACCATCCGGCCGTTCGGCGTGATCCGCGTGACGAACGAGTTCTCCAAGCCGAACGCGCTGTGGAGGATGTGGCGCACGAACGGGTTGTTCCAGAAGACCAGGTGGTCGCCGACTTGAAGCTCTTCGTGCGGGATCCCGACGCCTTCGAACCAATCGCCGGCGTTCGGCATGAGCTGGGTGACGGTTGGAGCACCGCTCTTCGGGATCAGCGGGCGCAGCGTGACGCCACCGCCCGCGGCGCCGTCGAAGTCGGCGTCCGTGCCGGTCCGCCGATGCCGGCCGACGCGCAGTGCGTGGACGTGCAGCGATGCGATCATCATGTCGCAGTACAGCCAGTTGCGCTGCCAGAAGTCCTCGAAAGCGGCGTCCACCTTCGCCGCGCTCGGGATCAGCCGCTCGAAGATCGCCGTGGCGCTCGCGCCCCCGGCGGTCGACATCGTCAGCAGATAGGGCTTGTCGGTGACGGTCCAATCCCAGGCTGCGGGCGGCCGCGGCCGGTTCTCTTTGTCGCTCCAGTAGATCCGGCCGTCATTACCCAGGTTCCATTGCGGTGCGAGCCCGGGGACGTCGAGACTCTTCGTGGCCAGCGCGGCCGTGAAATCGCTCGACACGTCGACCCAGGGGTACTGGAACATCGCAAGCCGCTGGCCGTCGGTCCAGCTCCCGTCCTTCGCGCCGATCGTCCACGCGCCGAGGCCGCCCTCGTCGTGCAGGATCATGAACTCCGCGACGGTCAGCCGGCGGTCGAGCAGCTCGGTGAGCGGGACCTTTTGGAGGGTCGGGCTCAGGGTGGAATCCCCGCCGGCCCAAAGCTCGGCGTGGATCGCGCAGGCGCGGTAACAGATCTGCGCGATCCTCTGGGCGCGGTCTTTCTTGAGCTGATCGCTGCGCGACGAGATATCGCTGGGGCCGTCGCTGGTGAGCCGTTTCCCAGCGTCGTCGAGATCGCGGTGCGCGGGCGTGGCCGGGTCTGTGCCGCCGAACACCGTAAAGCGATCGTCGATGAAGGCGCCGACCGCGTCGAGTTCGGCGCCGAGCCGGGCGGTGAAGCTCGGATAGCCGGACTCGCTCATCCAGCCACTGTTCTTGTTGCCGAGATAGATCGTGCGCCGCTCCACGTAGTGTCCGAACGCGCCCTCGCCGAGCTTGGCTTTGCGCGCCGCCATCGCCGCCGCTGCACTGAGCGCCGTGACGACCTTGACCACGTCGGCGGGCGCGACGTTCGAGCTGCAGCACCCGGGCAGCACGAGCACGATCCCGGACAGAGCGATGAGCCGCCACACGGCCGCTGCGCGAAACGACACCCCAGTCATACGTCTGTCAGCATCGTAGCTATAGCGACGGAAAAGAGCAAGCGAGCCCGCGCACGGAACCAGCGCAGAGAGCGACCGGGCGCGGGAGGGATTCCATCTCCTGTCCAGTAACTGAAATACTGATTATCGTAACTGGAGGAGCGATGGGGAAGAAGCGCGGCCCGATCTACGAGACTCCGGAATTTGTATCGGCCGATCCGGAGATCGTCCGCTTCGCCGAGCAGTACCTTGCGATCCGCGGCACGACCCCGCGAACGCGCGAAGCGTATCAGCGCGATCTCGAGCACTTCGGCGCGTTCTTGAAGGCGCGCGCGGACGGCACCAGCCTGGACGAGAAACCGCCGCCGCCGTATGACGCGCTCGCCGGCGCGCAGTACGCCGACATCCTCGCCTATCAGACGCACCTGGCGCGCTCCCGGCGCTACGCACCCCGCTCGATGCGCCGCAAGATCGCGACCCTGCGGACGTTCTACAAGTACCTGCGCCACAGCGGGCGGCGCGACGACAACCCGGCCGCCGATGCGATCCTCCCGAAGATCGGCCGACCCTTGCCCAAGGCGATGCGCGGCGACGAGGTGGCCAAGGTGTTCACCGTCCGGCTGGCCGGGCTCAGCGAACTCCAGCGGCGTCGCGATCAGGCGATCCTGCAGGCGCTGTGGTCGTGCGGGGTCCGCCGCGCGGAGCTGGTCGGGCTGGATCTGAACGACGTCGACCTCGACGGGCGCCAGCTGCGGGTCATCAAGGGCAAGGGCAACAAGGACCGCTACGTCCCGATGACCCCCGAGGCCGCCCAGGCGCTGCGCGACTACCTCGACGTGCGGCCGCGGGTGACCGTGCCCGCGTTCTTCGTCGGGCGCGGCGACCGGCGGCTCTCGGCCGCCGCCGTCTACAAGATCGTGCGCACCTACATGACGATGGCCGGCATCACGGAGTACGCCTCACCGCACACCTGGCGCCACACCGTCGCGACGCTGATGCGCGAGCGCGGTGCCGATTTGCTGTTCCTCAAAGAGTTCCTCGGGCACGAGTCGACCGCGACGACGGAGATCTACACCAAGCTCGCCCGCGAGCGCCTGCGCACCGAGTTCGACAAGTTCCACCCTCGCGACGACGTGTGAAGAAGGGCCGCGGGGTCGCCGCGGCTCCTCTTCTTCCGCCGCTGCGTCAGACGCGGGCGCCGCGTCCCGTGACCAGGTTGTAGACCAGCAGAATCAGCGCGATGACGACAAGCAGATGGATCAGATTGCCGCCGAAGTGCATCACGAAGCCGCCCAAGAGCCAGAGGACGAACAAGATGACGATGATGCCCCAGACAAGTCCAGCCATGTAGCGTTCTCCTTTCCGAGCGTCGCTTGCCCGGCGAGGGGGGTTCTCAATCCCCCGCTGCGGCGGTCTTCTTCTTCTCCGAGTGTGACCGGGGTCGCGCGAGGCGCGTCCTTTGACCGGGAAACGGGGCGCTATGACACACGGTCTCGCGGGACTCATGGAGGAGGTCGCGACGGGAGCTCGCCCCGAGCTTTCCAACGATCTGTGGCGACTGGTCTGCACGCGCAACCACGTCGACGTGGACCGCGCCCGGCCGTACCTCGACCGCGACCACGCCGGGATTCTGGTCTACGCCAAGTCCCTCGACCGCAAACGCGCGCTAGCGATCGTTGAGACCGGCGACCGGCTGATCGGAGCGGTCGGCTCGTTCGGGCCGCTGCCGCGGCTGGGGAGCGCGGTGAGGCTCTCGGGGAGCGGCGGCGCCATCACGACCTGGCGGCTGATCGTCGACGAAGCGTTCCCGCTCGCGCTCGACGTGCACTTCGATCGCGCGCCGAGCGGGAAGGCGGACCGGCGCTGGATCGGCGTCATGCGTCACGCGCTCGGCGCGATCAGGGCCGCTGAAGCGGTCCGCCGCGACGGGATCGCGGCCCGGCGGCGCGCGTTGCCGAAGTTCGCCGAGCTTCCATCGTGCGACGACGTCGTGCGCGAGCGGATCGACGCGCTGCGCCGCGACGTCGAGCGCGAGACGACGTACACGGCACAGGAAAACGACGAGCTGGACGCTGCGCGCTACGCCCGCTTCTCGGGCACGTACTTCGAACAGCGCCGCGGGCACGACCGCGAGACGGCGATCGTCCGCGCGCGGCAGCAGCGCTTCGACGCGCGGATGCGCGACGCGCTCGCATCGTTCCGCAGCGAGCTCCCGGAGCTCCACCAGCGCTGGCGCGCGATGCAGTCGGCGAACGAGGCGACGCGCGCAACGCTGCTGCGACTCGAAGCCGCGTATGCGGAGAGCCGCTCACGCATGCGTGCAGCGTTCACCGCGTCGCGCTGGCTCGAAGCCTTGGCCGAAGCCCCATTCGTCGTGTCGGGCTTCGACGCGGCGCCGCCCGATCTCGACGACCCCGTCCGCGCGAACGACGTCCTGCGCACTGTCGCGCTGCTGGTCCGCGCGCTGCCGCGCACCGGAGCCCGAATCGCCGTCTAGCTGCGGGTGGATTCGCAGGCTTTGACCAGCGCGGTGAGCGTCTCGTTGTACGGCGTCGCTACCCCGGCGCGGCGGCCGGCGGCGACGACGGCGCCGTTGATGAAGTCGACCTCGGTCGAGGCACCGGCGCGGAGATCGTGCAGCATCGAGTTGTCGAGCTCCGCGGTCTGCTCGGCGATCGTCCGTACGTACGACCACGGATCCGTGAACGGGAGCGGGATCCGCATCGCGTTCGCCACGGTCGCCGCTTCCTGCGCGAGCGAGCGCGCGACGTCCCCGGCGTTCGGGTCGCTGAGCACGACGCCGTTCGGGCGGTCGAGGAGCGCCGCGACGGGGTTGATCGCCGCGTTCGCGATCAGCTTCCCCCACAGGTGCGGGCGGATGTCGTACGCGGCGCTCGCGCGAAAGCCGGCGTCGACCAGCAGCCGCGCGACGCGGTTCACCACCTCGGGTGACGCGCCGGCGCTCCCGAGGACGGTCGCCCCGTCACCGACGCGGCGCACGTCGCCGGGTCCGACGGTGAGCGCTGATTCGGTCGTCGCGCCGATCACCAGCGAGATCGTGCCGCCGAGCGAGGTCTTGATCGCCTCTTCGTTGCCGAGACCGTTCTGCAGCGAGACGATCGCCGTGGCCGGGCTCAGCTCGGAGGCGAACGGTCGTAGGGCGCGCAGCGTGTCGGTCGCGCGCACGAACACGAACAGCACCTGCACGCCGAAGAGCTCGCGCGGCTCCGTGGTGGGATACGCGCTGCGCCCTTCGCCGTCGACGCGCAAGCCGTCGCGCCGGACCGCCTCGACGACCTCCGGCCGGCGCTCAAGCAGCACGACCTCGTTGCTCGCCGCGAGGCGCTGGCCGAACAGCGTTCCGAGCGCTCCCGCGCCCACGATACCGACGCGCACCCGGCGCTACCTGGGCGCCCGGCTCGATGCCGGGCGGATCGCAAACAGACCGATCAAGAGAACCCCCGCGCAGAAGCCGCCGATATGCGCGAAATACGCTGTCCCGCCTTGCGACTCCGCCGCGCGGTCGCTGATCGTCCCGAATCCGGTGATGAACTGCGAGGCCGCCCAGACCCCGATCACCAGCAGCGCCGGCAGCCGCAGGAAGAGCGGGAAAAAGAGGATCGGGACGATCGTGTTGATGCGGGCGAACGGATCGGTGACGAGGTAGCCCCCCAGGACGCCGGCGATCGCCCCGGAGGCGCCGATCGCCGGAATGTGGCTGCCCGGGCCGATGACGATCTGCGCGATCCCGCCCGCGATCCCGCACAGCAGGTAGTACGCGAGAAAGCGCACGTGCCCGCACCGGTACTCGACCGCCGGCCCGAAGACGAACAGGAACAGCATGTTGAACCCGATGTGCAGGATGCTCCCGTGCAGGAACATCGACGTGACGACCGTCAGCGGCGGGAACGGCGGCGACGGCGCCGCGAGCGCGACCCCGTGCGTCACGTCGTACGGGATCATCGCGAACGCGTTGATGAAACGGTCGGTGTCGGGCGCGCTCAGCTCCTGGTAGAACACCCAGACGTTCAGCGCGATCAGCGCGTAGACGACGAGCGGAAAGAACGGCGGTCTGCGCTCGTCGTCGCCGATCGGGATCATGCGGAGACCGCTCCGCTCAGAACTGGTACTGCAACCCGAACGTGGTGCGGCGGCCGGTGTGCAGCATATCGCGCTCGCCGCCGAAGAGCGTCAAGCCTTGGACCAGCCTGAAGTTCGCGTACATGTCGGTGGTGGGATGGCGGAGGTCGTAGATGCGGGCCTCGAGCCCGAAGCCCAGCCCGCGGGTGAGCTCCGGCGAGTACACGGCGCGCACGCCGAGCCGCGAGTACAGCACGCCTCCGCCCAGCCGGAAGTTCGGACCCATGCGTGCCATCGCGGCGAAGTTGAACGATGTCTTCGCGCCGATGTCGTTCGCGCCCGCGAAGACGTAGGTGGAGCCTGTCGGCATCGCGATCACGTTGACGTCGGTCTGGGGACCGCGATCCCTGGTGAGGAGCGCCGAACCCGATGTTCCGGCCTGCTGCGCGTCGAGTGCCGAGACGCGGATCTGCAGCGAGACGAGACCCTTCACCAGCGTGCCCAGCTTGTTCTTCACGTTCGCTTGCATCGTGTCGGGCGGCTCCGACGCGCCCGGTCCCGGCGGACCGGACCGCTGCGGAGAGGTGCCGTTCGGCCGCGGCGACCCCGCCGGCGCCGGCGTCGCACCGCGGTCGACGCCATAGACGCTCGAACGGCCGCCGAACTGCGCCAGCAGCGAGTTCGCCTTCTGCGCCGCGGCGTCGACGTTCGCAAGCGTGTCGCGGAGCTGCGCCTGGGTCTGCGCGTTTCCGGTGACGTTGCGCAGATCGCTCGCGATCGACGCAAAGGTGGACGCGGTCTGCGCGATCCCTTCTGTCGTTTGAAGGATGTTCGACCGCAGCTGCGGGTCCGACGCGAGCGCCGTCACGTGGTCGGCGGTGCGGTTGAGGTCGCGTGCCGAGGCGTCCAGCGCGGCGACGATCGAATCGAAGTGGCCGGTGTTGCGCCGTAGCGACGCGTCGAGCTGCGAGGTCACGTCGCTACGGCGCAAC
>CALEOJ010000051.1 GCA_937910425.1 uncultured candidate division WPS-2 bacterium | reverse complement strand
CGATCCCCAGCCGGTAGGCGCGCTCGTACGCACGAGCTGCGTCCGTGTACGCGAACACTGCGTACGCGTCGTCGCCGGCGCGCTCGCTCCAGCGTGCCGCGGCCTGGGCGTCGCCGGCGCGCCACAGGTGGTCGGCGATGGCGGCCGCGTCGGGGAGCGGCTCCGCGGTGAGCGCTTGCGCGACCTTGGCGTGCATGAGCTGCGCCTCGGCGCGCAGCATCTGCTCGTAGATCGCCTCGCGCGTGAGCGCATGTCTGAAGGCGAACGCATCGGCTTCGCCGGGCTGTTCGACGACGAGCTGGAGATCGCGCGCGCGGCGGAGTGAGGCGTAGACGGCAAGGAGATCGTGACCGGCGAACGAGGCGACGAAGCGTGCCGAGAAACGGCGGCCGATCAGAGCCGCATGGAGCAGGATTGCGCGGTCGGTCTCCGTCAGCGCGGAGAACCGTTCGCGGACCGCGATGCGAATGCTCGCCGGCACGGTCGGGATCGCGTCCACATCGCGATCGAGGCGCTCGAAGACGCCGCGCAGGAGCTCTTCGGCGAAGAGCGGCCGGCCGTCCGAGAGGTCGCGGATCTCCGCCACGACGGCAGGCGAGACGCTCCGCTCGCCGTCGCGAATCACGCTCGCGAGCAGCCGTTCGATCTGCTGCGCGGGGAGCGGGCTCAGCGTCACCACTGCCTGCGCGTCGCGCTCGAGTGCAAGGATGGAGCGCGCCCGCGCGGAGTCGGCCTCGATCTCATCGGCGCGATACGTGACGAGGAACGTAACGTCTCGTCCCGCGAGACGTCGCGCGAGAAAGCGCAGTAGATCGAGCGTACCGAGATCCGCCCAGTGGAGATCTTCGACGGCGATCAGCAGCCCGCTACCCGACGCTTCGGCTGCGGTCGCGATCGACTCGGCTACCGCGCTGAAGCGGCGCATCTTCGCGTCGGCCACGCCGTTGTCGACCTCGCGGGCTACGGCGATGCCGAGCAGTTCCAGCGCCTCTTCGAGCGCGGCATACGGCGCGTTCGCGTACTCGCGCGTCGAACCGATCGCCGTGCGATACCCCTCCTCGCGCGCGGCGCGCACAGCTTCCTCGATCAGCCGCGACTTCCCGATCCCGGCCTCACCGCGAACGACGATGGCAGCGGACGTGCGCTCGCCGCTCGCGCGAACCCGATCGAGGAGGAACGCGAGTTCGGAAGCCCGCCCGATCAGCTCATGGCAGAACAACCCCGTGGAAAACACCGCGTCGGTCCTTCGCGCTAGGCGCGTGGATCGCATGGTTCAAGGCCGACTGCGTCGAAAAGACAGAGGTTACTATGCAAACCATAACGGGTGATCGCTTGTTTACCGACCTGCTGGCTACCGTGATGCCGCCCGGCCGCCCGCAGGAGGGCGGCGGCGACGAGGCGCCGCCGGAGGGCGACGGAGACGAAGAAGAGACCGAACCGACCTGAGATCCCGCCGGGCGGAGGAACGCTTCGCCGCTGGGCATGATCCCCAGGCGGATGGACCGCCTCGACTACGCTCGCCCGATGCGCGTGCGCTTCGCCCCCTCACCGGCGGCGACGCTTCACGTCGGTAGCGCGCGGACCGCGTTGTTCAACTGGCTGCTCGCCCGGCGGACCGGCGGCGCGTTCGTGGTGCGCATCGACGACCTCGATGCCGCCGGCGCACCGAGCGCGACGGGCGACGCGATCCTTCGCGATCTGCACTGGCTGGGTCTCGATTGGGATGAGGGGCCCGAGCGCGGCGGACCGGTGGGGCCGTATCGGCAGTCTGAACGCGCCGGCGTGTACCGCGAGCACGCCGACCGGCTGCTGGCGAGCGGCGCCGCCTACGAGCGCGACGGCGCGGTGTGGTTCCGGGTGCCGCCCGGCACGACCGTCGTTCACGACGCGATCAAAGGTGACGTCGCGTTCGACCATGCCGCGATCGGCGACTTCGTGATCCGCAAGTCGAGCGGCGGCGCCACCTACAATCTGGCCGCCGCGGTCGACGACGCGATGATGGAGATCGATCTGGTGCTGCGCGGCGACGAGCATCTCGACGACGCGCCGCGGCAGATGCTGCTCGTGCGCGCGCTCGGCTACGAGCCGCGGCGCTACGCGCACGCCGGCCTGGTGGTCGACGCCGGGAAGCACAAGCTCTCGCGGCAGCATGAGAGCGCCGGGATCGACGGTTTTCGCCGTGCCGGCTACCTGCCGGATGCGATGGTGCGCCATCTCGCGCTGCTCGGGTGGTCGCCGCACGACACGCACGAGGCGCGAACGCTCAGCGAGCTCGCGAAGGCGTTCTCGATCGAACGCGTGGGGGGCTCGCCGTCCGTCTTCGACGTCGACCGGCTGCGGGCGTTCAGCGCGCGCGCGCTGCGCGCGCTGCCGCGCGACGCATATCGCGTCCTGATCGCCGGCGCGATGCAGCGCGCGCGGCTGCTCGAGGATCCGGCTCCTGATGCTGCGTACCGCTGGATCGATACGTTCCTCGACGCGTTCGGCGCCGAGGTCCAGACGGTGGGCGAAGCGCTCGAGGAGATCGCACGTTTGCGCGAGGAGTCGGTCACGATCCCCGCGCTCGAGCTGGAGCGGCTGCGCAGCCGCCAGGTGCTGTTCTTTCTCGACGCGGTCTCGCAATACGTCGACGATCAGCCCGAACTGCGCGACCTGCTGCTCGCGCACGACCTGCCGCAGATCGGCGCGGAGTTCGGACTGTCGAAGGAAGACGCGCTGCAGGCCGTCCGAATGGCGCTGACCGGAACCCACGACGGACCGCCGCTAACGCTGCTCTTCCCGCTCCTCGGACACGATCGCATCATGATCCGCATCGGCGCCGTCAGCTCGCACATTCTGCACGGGCGCGGGCTCGAGCCGATCAAGTACGGTCCGGGCGGTGTCCCGTTCGAGACGATCCGCGCCACGCCGCCGGAACCCGGAGCAACCGGGCGGGAACCTGACGGGTCGTAAGAGCGTCGTGCCCGCGAACCCGTTTGAGACTTTCCTCGCCGATCTCCGCGCACCGGTCGAACGCGACCCGGCGGCGCACGGATATCTCGATGTCCTGCTCTCGTATCCGGGCTGGCGCGCCGTCTTGGCGCATCGCCTCGTCCACGCGCTGCATCGCGCGAAGATACCGCTGCTGCCGCGTTTCCTCGCATCGATCTCGCGGTTCTGGACCGGGATCGAGATCGATCCGGGGGCGAAGATCGGCAAGGGCGTGTTCATCGACCACGGGGTCGGCGTCGTCATCGGGGAGACGGCGGAGGTCGGCGACGGCTGCACGATCTATCAGGGCGTGACACTGGGGGGGACGTCGCTGCAGCGCACCAAGCGGCATCCGACACTGGGCAAGAACGTGACGGTAGGGTCAGGCGCCGCCATTCTGGGTGCTATTTTCATCGGCGACGGTGCGAAGATTGGCGCGAACTCCGTCGTCGTCAAGGACGTCCCGGCGAACGCGACCGTCGTCGGCATCCCCGGCCGCGTGGTGCTGCTCGACGGGAAACCGGTGGCACTCCCCGCCGACCGGGGTCCCCGCGTCGAAATGCCGGACCCCTACGCGCCCGTGCTCACGCAACTCGCCCAGCGCGTCGCAGAACTCGAAGCCCGGCTCGCCGAACTCGAACGGAAGAATGCCCCTTCGTCTGTATAACACCCGCACGCGCGCCGTCGAACCGCTGAAGCCGCTGGAGCCGGACCACGTCCGGGTCTACGTCTGCGGACTCACGCCGTCGGCCGAGGCGCACCTGGGCCACGCGCGCTCGTTCCTGTTCTTCGACGTCCTGCGGCGCTATCTCGAGCACCCTCGCAACGGCTGGCGCGTGACGTACGTGCAGAACGTCACCGACATCGACGACCGCTCGATCGCGACGGCACAGCTCGAGGGCACGACCTTCGATGTGGTCGTGGCGCGCTATTACGCCGCCTTCAAGGAAGCGATGCGCGTGCTCAACGTGCGCGAGCCCGACAGCGAGCCGTACGCGACGAAATACGTGCCGCAGATCATCGAGATGATCGGCGAGCTGATCGAGCGCGGATACGCATATGTGGCGCAGGATGGCGTGTACTACGCGGTCGAGACGTTTCCGCGCTACGGCGAGCTAAGCGGGAAGAAGATCGACGAACTGCGCATCGGCGCGCGCATCGCAGAGAACGAACACAAGGCCGATCCGCTCGACTTCGCGCTCTGGAAGTTCGCGAAGCCGGGTGAGCCGCAATGGGCCTCCCCCTGGGGTTCAGGGCGCCCGGGCTGGCACATCGAGTGCAGCGCGATGTCGCGGGCGCTGCTCGGCGTTCCGTTCGACCTGCACGGCGGCGGCTACGATCTGATCTTTCCGCACCACGAGAACGAGATCGCGCAGAGCGAACCGCTCATGGCGAAACCGCCGATGGCCGAGATGTGGGTCCACGGCGGCCTGCTCAACTTCGAGAACCGCAAGATGTCGAAGTCGCTCGGCAACTTCGAGCCGCTCACGGAGCTGCTGAAGCGGCACGACCCGTTCGCGATCCGCTTGCTGTTCCTGCAGACCGGATATCGCAAACCGATGAACTTCACCGAAGAGTCGATCGCCGGCGCGACTAGCGCGCTGCGCCGATTGCAGCGAGGCGCTCGAGAAATGCGCAGGAGCGTCGTCGGTAGGCCTCTCGAAAAAGAGCTACTGCGTCCCCGTCTCGACGATGCCGAGCGCGAGTTTTTCAATGCCCTTGACGACGACATGGATACGTCGAGAGCCCTTGCCGTTCTTTTTTCCTTGGACATTCGTTCGAGATCGTTTGCTAGCGCAGGGATGGGCGCCGATGCGCTCGCCAAGTTTCGCGCATTCGCGGATGTTCTTGGATTACGCCCAGCATTCGCAGAAGATCAACTGATCGAGGTCGACAAGCAAGTACGCCTCTCCGCGGACTTTGTGGACCGCGTCGTCTTGCAGTTCCCGGGTATTCTACCACCGGTGCACCCTGATGTAGTGGAGGGGATTGATCCGGCGCAGGTCATCGACAAGGTCATCGCGGCGCGTACCGCGGCGCGCACGGCGAAGGACTTCGCGCTCGGCGACCGCCTTCGCGACGCGCTCGCTGCCGAAGGCATCGTGCTCAAAGACTCCAAGGACGGGACGACGTGGACCGTCGCCGGCGCGTAGGCGC
>CALEOJ010000050.1 GCA_937910425.1 uncultured candidate division WPS-2 bacterium | reverse complement strand
GTCAGCGTGAGCGTCGTCTTGGTCGCGGCGCGCACGGCGGCGTCGGAGAACGGCAGCGTCGTGCGCTGGAACGCAGTCCAGCGCGCGTTCTGATCCGCGTAATGCGGCGAGCCGGGTTCGCCTGACTCGCCGGCGGCGATGTCGATCGTGCCGTTGTCCCAGTCGCCGGCGATCCAGACCGCCCGGAAGGATTGCGCGTGCCCGTTCCACTGCACCGACGGTGCGAAGCTTCCGCCGCGCCCGGGCATGGTCGGTCCGTTCCACTCCGTCAGACCGAACGGCGCGAGCGGATGTGTCAGCGGCTGCGCCGCGTAGGTGCCGAACGTCGGGATCTCGCCGGTGAATTGCTTGCCGACGCGCTGCAGGGATTCGAGGACGAACCGGTCCCAGTCGTCGTGCGCGACCCACCCGCGCGGCCGTTCGCGCATCGCGCGCAGCACGACCTCGAATCCCGGGCTCGTCGACGGATACGCTTTCGCGAGCTTTTCCGAGAGTTGCGCTGCTGCGATCGCGCTGAGCATGTCACGGCGGACCGCGACGACGGCGGTCGCACCGCGCGAGTCCGGCGTGAGCACCGCGTCGAAGGAGCGCAGCGCGGAGATCACGCGCGCAACTGACGGGTCGGCCTCGCCGTGCAGGCGCGATGCGGCGTTCGCGGCCAGCGCGGCAAATTCGAATTCCGCCGGCGAGGTCGGATCCCACTGTTCGTGCTGGATCGTGTCTGGTGTGAGTTTGCCGCCCGGACCGGCATGCGCGCGGAAGTAGCGCGCGATCTCGTACGCGCGATACGGCGGCGGCCAGAACGGGGCGAGGCGCGGCGAGCCCGCGCCGTCGGGACGGTTGTTTCCGGTGATGACGATCGCGCCGCGCGACGGATCGACGTGCGGTGCCTGATCGTAGCTGAGGTACGCGGGTTCCGGGGCGCGCTCGTCGCTCGCCCAGCGGCCCCACGACGGTTCCATCGGGACGCTGCCGGCGAAGTGATAGGCGACGCGGCCTGTGTCGTCGGCGACCAGCACGTTGAGCGCGGGTTCCGGCAACGCGCGCATCGCCGCGACGCCGTCGGCGGCGGTGCGCGCGCGCAGTAGCGCGAAAAACGGTGCCAGCGTCGAGACCGGATGGCGGCGCAGGCGCCAGTCCATCACGTACACTGCGTCGCCGCGTGCGTTGCGCGCGATCACCACGCCGTGCTTGGTTTCGACGATGTCGGCGTCGACGTTCGCGCCGAAGCGCACGCCGATCGTCTCGTGCCGATGGCGTCCGCGCACCCAGTGTCCGCCTTCGAAGAACTGGTTGCCGAGCGCGTTTTCGCGCGTCACCCGCATCGCCGCCGTCTCGCCGGCAGTGACGCCCCACGCGAGATGCTCGTTGTGCCCGAGCGTGATCCCCGGCGTTCCCGCCAGCGCTGCGCCGCCGACATGGATCCCCGGTGCGCTCCCTTCGAAGAGATACCAAATCCCGGGGATGCCGATGTCCAGGTGCGGATCGTTCGCGAGGATGGCCTGACCGGTCGTGGTCCGGT
This sequence comes from uncultured candidate division WPS-2 bacterium, assembly GCA_937910425.1. Taxonomy (GTDB): domain Bacteria; phylum Vulcanimicrobiota; class Vulcanimicrobiia; order Vulcanimicrobiales; family Vulcanimicrobiaceae; genus Vulcanimicrobium. The sequence continues at coordinate 2,427 of CALEOJ010000050.1, read as the reverse complement.
CGGCTCCGACGGCCCACGCGTTGCTGCCGATCGGCGCCCGCTCGTCGGCACCCCCGTTGTCACCCTGACCCTTCGACAAGCTCAGGGTGACCTTCGTCCGGACTCCGCCCAGCGCAGGCAGCTTCGCGATCTCGCCCGGGGGGCGTCCGTTGGTCGGGACGTCGTACTTCGGGTCCGTCAGCGGGTAGAGCGCGTCGGTCCCGGTCGCGCCGAGCTCGTTCCGGACCTGCTCGCGGACGACCACGTCGTCGGGCCGGTCGTCGAGGTCGAGCACGGTCGCAAAGCCGACCGCGAGTGCGTCCTCCGGGCGCCAGGGCTCGAAGCTGCTGAAGAGCGCGGCGTATTCGGGCGGGGCCGGCTCGTGGGTGGCGGCCGCATTCACCCCGTCGGCGAAGGCCTGGATGCTCGCCCGCTCGTCCGGGCTGCAATGCGCATAGGTCTGGGCCGCGAGCTCGCGGATCCCGTACCGCCGCATGCGCCGGTCGACGCGCACCAGGTTCGAGCCCAGGAGCTCGGCCAGCCGCCCGTCGACGTAGCGCCGGGTGAGGTCCATCTGGAAGAGCCGGTCCGACCCCATCGCGTACCCCTCGGCGATCATCAGATCGTGGAGGGAGCCGGCCCGCACGTGCGGTACGCCGCGCGCATCCCGCGCGATCGTCACCGGCCCGTCGACCGGGATCCCCGCCCGAGTTCCGTCGACCGCGGCGACCCCGGTTCGAGCCGCCCAAGCAACGCGTCCGACGTAGAGGAAGAGGATCACAACGAGGAGCCCGACCAGGGCTGCAAGGACAACGGCAACTCGGCGAATCAGCAGACCAACCATCGGCCCTAGTCTATTGGGACGTCAACCGCATTGACCGCCCGTCGTATAATTGATCGTGAGCGTCCCCAACTGGTCTGCGGAATTCGATGCGGTAACGTGAAAGACCTGACTGCTCCCAGCGAGGGAAAGCACGGTGAACGTCACGCTCGAGTTCCCGCTGGTCGGCGAGAGAGTGAACTGCGTAGAACTCGGGACGAGTTGGAACGTGCCGCTATAACCACTCTGTGAGACGGTAAATGTCTCGTTCGTGTTGCACGGAAGCGCCATCACGTTGTTCGTGATGCTCGATCCGGTGAAGACGATGGGGCCTGGAGACGGCGGCGGTGACGGCGTCGGTGATGGCGATGGCGATGGCGTCGACGTTGCGGGGGTCTGTACCGTGCTGGCAGTTCCGCCGGACCCGCTGCACTGCGCGAGGGTAACGCCGAGCGTGGCGAGGGCCAAGATCCCTAGAGCTGAAATGTTCGGACGCACGGTCGCATCTCGCTTTCGTAAGGCGTCGCAGGGAGGTAGGCTTCCAGTTTCTACCTAGGGAGCGAACACCGGCATCCCCTTGCAGGGGTTACCCAAGCGACCGGCCATTCCCGCCGCCGCCGCCTTGAGTTTCCGGGGGCTCTCTGGTACAATACCTGCCTATGCCCTTCGGCCGATAACGCGGACCCAAGGAACGTCGGACCCGGCGTCTCCTGGGGTCTCTTTCTGTTGCCACCCTCTTGTTGTCACCCTGACGCTTCGACAAGCTCAGCGTGACACGGAGAGCAACCGAGCCCCCAGCCACCCGGATCTCTCGACGTCACCTCGGCTGCCTCTGTCTTGCCGACGCGCTGAGCAAAGGAATCGATGAACCTCCTCGACGTCAACAACTTCGACGCGATGCGGATCGGGCTCGCTTCGCCCGAACAAATTCGCGCCTGGTCTTTCGGCGAAGTCAAAAAGCCGGAGACGATCAACTATCGCACGCTCAAGCCGGAGCGGGACGGCCTCTTCTGCGAGAAGATCTTCGGGCCGACCAAAGACTGGGAATGCCACTGCGGCAAGTACAAGCGCATTCGCTTCAAGGGGATGATCTGCGATCGCTGCGGCGTCGAGATCACGCGCGCGAAAGTGCGCCGCGAGCGTATGGGCCACATCGAGCTCGCCACGCCCGTCACGCACATTTGGTATTTCAAGGGCGTGCCGTCGCGCATCGGCATCCTGCTCGACATGTCGCCGCGCCAGCTCGAGAAGGTGATCTATTTCGCCGCGTACGTGACGACCGATCCGGGCGACACGACGCTGACCAAGCGCGAGATTCTCACCGAGCAGAAGTACCGCGAGAGCCGTGAGAAGTACGGCACGCGCTTCAAGGCCGGGATGGGCGCGGAAGCGATCCGCGAGCTGCTGCGCGACCTGAACCTGCGCAAGCTCCAAGAAGATCTGCGTCGCGAGTTCAAAGAGACGTCGGGCCAGAAGCGCATCAAAGCGATCAAGCGGCTCGAAGTCGTCGAAGCGTTCCTCGCGTCCGGCAACAAGCCGGAGTGGATGATCCTCTCCGCGGTGCCGGTGATCGCGCCGGAGCTGCGCCCGATGGTGCAGCTCGACGGCGGCCGCTTCGCCACGTCCGA
>CALEOJ010000049.1 GCA_937910425.1 uncultured candidate division WPS-2 bacterium | reverse complement strand
GGTCCAGCGGCACGTTGCCGTAGACGTGGGTGGAAAGGAAATCCAGCGGCGCGCCGAGAGGCTGAGCTGCAGCGATCACGCGCCGAGTACCGTGCGGACTTCCCACAGCTCGGGGAAGAACCGCCGCTGTAGCGTCTTCTGCAGGTAGGAGACGCCGAGCGATCCGCCGGTGCCGGGCTTCATCCCGATCATGCGCTCGACCATCAGGACGTGACGGCCGCGCCACAGGCGCACGCGTTCGTCGAACTCGATCAAATCTTCGAGCAGCAGGTAGAGAGCGTAATGCGCCTCATCGTTCTCGTAGATCGTGCGGAACGTCTGCACCAGCGCGTCGTGCGAACTGACGTCGAAACCTTGCCGCGCGAGATGACCCTTGAGCGCGTCGTAGAGCGTCGGCTCGCGCAGCCGGCGCTCGAGGTTCGCGCGCTCCTGCGGCGTCACGTCGAGGTGCCGCAGCGCCTCCTCGGGCATCCGCAGGCCGCAGCGGAACTCGATCTCGCGGAACTGCGCGGATTGAAAGCCGCTGGCCGGGTTGAGTCCGGTGCGAAACGCATTGAAGTCCTGCGGCGTCATCGTCTCGAGCACGTCGACCTGTGCGGCCAGGATGTGCTGGACCGCGTGGATGCGCCGGAACGCCTTGCCGGCTTTGAGCAGATCGTCGCTGTCGAGGAAGCGGACCGCTGCGTCGAGCTCGTGCAGCGTCTCCTTGAACCACAGCTCGTACACCTGATGGATCAGGATGAAGAGCAGCTCGTCGTGGTGCGGCGGGTCGCTCAGCGGCCGCTGGAGCGAGAGCAGCTCGGGGACCCGGAGGTACGAACCGTAGGTCAGGGGTGCGGTAGCCACGCGAGCCCCTTTCGCGTCCCGGCGCGCGGCTACTGTTCGCGGGTTCCGCGCCACCGCCACGTCCAGGCGTTCCATAGGTGCTGCCCGCTCATCGCCGGGACGATGCCGCGGAGGCCGTCGCGATACGCGACCGCCTCCTGGTTGAAGCCGAGAAAGATCACATCGGTCTGGGCGACGAGCCGGCGCGCGATGGCGCGGTCGGCGGCAGCCTCGCGCGCCGGATCGGTCGTCCCGAGCTCCTCGCGCGCCGCGCGTTCGATGACGGGATCGCAGATGCCGCCCATGTTGTCGCCGTTGGGCGGACGCGTGTCGCAGCGGAAGAGATAGGAGTGATCGGCGACGTCGTTCGGCTGCCAGCCGGAAAACGCCAGATCGAAGCGCCCCGTCTGGAAGATCCCCTTCTCCGCGCGCGTCGCCCAGATCTGGTTGTAGTTGTACGAGCGCAGCTCGACCGGCACGCCGAGCTCGCGGAGATCCTGCTGGACGAACAGGCCGAATCGCCCGGTCGTCTTCGACTCCGTCGTCGCGACGAAGTCGAGCGCCAGCGCCTTGCCGCGTTTGCGCCGCGTCCCGTCGGGCGAGCGCAGCCATCCGGCGGCATCGAGCAGACGCGCGGCCGCGGCGGGGTCGTAGCGCGGCTGCGCGAGCGCGGCATCGTAAGCGAACTGGCCGGGAAGACGGTCGCTCTCGCCGTTCACCCACAGCTCGCCGTTGAGGTCACGCATGATGCGCGTGCGATCGATCCCCAGCGCGAGCGCGCGGCGCACGCGCACGTCGTCGAGCGGCGGATGCGCCAGATTGAACATGACGAAATCGAACTCGTTGTGCGGCTGCATCACGACGTGCGCGTCGCGGCGTGTCCGGAGCGCATCCAGAAACTCGCGCCCGAGCTGAACCCGCCCGATCACGAGATCCAGGCTGCCACCCTTCCAGAGCGTCGCCACGGTGTTGGGGTCGGGGACGATCGCGATCTCGATGCGCGGGATCGCGGGTGCGCCGCGGAAGTAGTCGCGGTTCGCCGAGAGCACGATCCGCGAACCGCGTTCCCAAGAGGCGAAGGTGTACGGTCCGAGCCCGACCGGTGCGGCGCTGTACGGATCGCGGTTGAGGTCGGGTTTGCCCTGCAGCAGGTGCGCCGGGAGGAGCGGGTACGGATCGTTCGCCGCCATCGTGAAGCACGAGGGTACGAACGGGGAGAACGGCCGCGTCAGCTGCACCTGGACGGTGTAGCGGTCCGGTGCGCGCACGCTGCGCACGTGGTCGAACCCGGTACGGTCGGGCACGGCATTGCGCGGGTTCATCGCCGCGGAGAACGAGAACAGGACGTCGCGCGCGTCGAACGGTGCGCCGTCGTGCCAGCGCGCGTCGCGGCGCAGGTGGTACGTCACCGTGCGCCCGTCGCGCGCGATCCCGCCGTTCGCGACGGTCGGCACGACCAAGGCGAGATCGGGCACGAGCCGGCCCCGGTCGTCGTCGCGCATCAGGTAGCCGTGGATCAGCGGCGCGAGATAACTGACCTGCGCGTTGTCGACCACGAGCGGGTTGAGTCCGGGCGGATCGGTCCCGATCACCATACGCACGACGTCCCGCGAAGGGGCGCCGGTACCGGCCGCGTGCGTGCACGCGACGCAGCCGAGGAGCAGCGCCGCGACCGGCGCGCGAAGGCCGCGAAGCGCGGGGAATCTCACGCCCGATCAGATGTCGACGCTGGCGTCGGAACTCCCTGGGTCAACGCGCTGCCACGCCGTGTAGCGGCCGTCGTTCGAGCCGGGAACGATCTCGCGGCGCCACCACGCGGGGGTGCCGGTCGTATCGACTTCCCACAGATCGCCCTTCCCGATCTTCTGCGTTCCGTACAGCGTGGCGCCCTCCAGCGTGGTGCCGACGCGAACTTCGACGTTCACGGCGCGGTCGAACGAGACGTTACGGAAACGGATCAGCCCGTCGGCACGTGCCGGCCGCGCGACCATGCATGCGGCACCGATCGTAGCGAGCGCGGAACACACCTGCCTGCGCGTCACGGGCACCCCCCCGGCGTGAGCCGGTATTCGAAAGCATACCCCGCACCCTGAGAACGGTCTGAGAGCGGCGTCGCTTGCCACGGAAAACATCGAGGGCGTATGCTAGGCACCCGGCGGGCGCCAACCCGCTTGGCACAGCGGCTCATCCAACCAGGGGAGGTACGAAGATGACGATCCGCTTCATTGGTGCGTCGGTCACGGCGCTCGCCCTCATCGCCGGCTTCGCGCTGGGACGCGCGACCGGTCCGCAGGTCGCGTCGGCGCAGACGCCGCCGATCCCGCATTTCATGTGCTATCAAACGACGTTTGCAACGCACGCCTCGGCGGCCGCGAACGTCACCGACCAATTCGGAACGACGGCGCGGAAGTTTTTCCAGGCCGACATGTTCTGTGCCCCTGCGAAAAAGGTCCCGATTAGCTTCCACCCGCGGCAAGTTCCGGCCAACGCGGATCACTTGACGTGCTACCATACCGAAGGCGCGCCGATCGCGCAGACGCGCAGGATCATCAACCAACTCGAGGTGAGCGCGTTCAAAGGTCTGACCCCGCGGTACTTCTGCCTGCCGACGTACAAGCAGGGAGGCTAAGGGCTAGCGCAGCGTTCGACCGCTCCAAACAAGGATCGGCAGGTCCGGCAACCGCGAACGGTTGAACTCGGCCCTCGGCGCCGGAGAGATGGCGGAGCGGTTGAACGCAGCGGTCTTGAAAACCGCAGGTCCTTCACGGGACTCGTGGGTTCGAATCCCACTCTCTCCTCCAATCTGCAACGCGCTGGTCGCCAACGGAGGTGACGGGCATGACCCTCGAGACACTGCGGTTGATTCGCAACGTTCTGCTCAGGAGTTTCGCGATCGGTGTAGTCATCGCGCTCCTGATGGCGATCGGCTTCGTGGTTGCGCGGCCCATCTGGACCGGTTTGGTGATCAGCTGGTTCCACACCGATGAAGCTGGGCTCAGCACGCTCGTGCTGCGGTTGTTCACCGAGATCAGGTTCTATCTGGTCTTCGTGTTGCTGGTGCCGGGCTTGGCGATCCACTGGACGATTCGCAGCGAACTCGCGCGTAGCAAATAGCCGCGCGTGAGGTTCGTCATCGCGGGTGGGAGCGGACATCTCGGGACACTGCTCGCGCGGGCGCGTTCCGCGGCGGGCGACGAGGTCGTCGTGCTCAGCCGCGCGCCGCAACCGGCACCGTGGCGCGTCGTCGCCTGGGATGCGAGGGCCGTCGGCCCGTGGGCGAGCGAACTCGACGGCGCCGGGGCGGTCGTGAACCTCGCCGGGCGCAGCGTCAACTGCCGCTACACCGCTGCGAACCGGCGCGCGATCGTGGATTCGCGGGTCGAGTCGACGCGCGCGATCGGGGAAGCGATCGGGCGTGCCGCGATTCCGCCGGCGCTCTGGCTGCAGATGTCGACGGCGACGATCTACGCGCACCGCTACGATGCTGCCAACGACGAGACGAGCGGGATCATCGGCGGTTCCGAGCCTGGCGCGCCGGAGGCGTGGCGGTTCAGCATCGAGGTTGCGAGCGCGTGGGAACACGCCGTCGACGAGGTGCCGGTGCCCCGCACGCGCACGGTGAAGCTGCGTACGGCGGTCGTGATGAGCCCGGAGTCCGGTAGTCTGTTCGACATCCTGCTGCGGCTGGTCCGGTTCGGACTCGGGGGGCGTTCCGGCGACGGACGGCAGTACGTCTCGTGGATCCACGACGCGGACTTCGTGCGCGCGAGCGACTGGATCGTGCGACACGACGCGCTGACCGGCCCGGTCAACCTCGCCGCGCCGGAGCCCCTGCCGAACAGAGCGTTCATGCGCGCGCTGCGCCGTGCGTGGGGGATATCAATCGGGTTGCCGTCGCCAGGCTGGATGCTTGAGATCGGCGCGCGCGCGCTCGGCACCGAGAGCGAACTCGTGCTCAAAAGCCGGTTCGTCGTCCCGGGGGAAACTCGCGGCGAGCGGCTTCACGTTCGATTTTCCGCGGTGGAACGCCGCCGCGGACGACCTGTGCGCGCGCTGGCGGCGCGACCGCGGTGCGCCGCTACCGGCGGCTACTTGACCTCGGCCGCCGGCTGCAGCGCGGTGACGTCGATCGTCGGCGCGGACGGGAGTGCGATCTTCACGAAGAGCGGGACGACGTCGCCCGGCGGGATGATCGCCAGCGTCGGCACCGTCAGGTAGGTCGTCGTGCCGTCGCCGGTCGCGATTCGCAACCGAAACGCGGCCTGCTGATCGGGCGCGATGATGAACTGCCGCGGGGTGAGCGAGAACGACTCGGCAGCGATGCGCGCGTGGTTGAGCGCGTCGAGCAGCCGGACCGCCGGATAGCCGTCGATCGCGCACGCGCTCGCGCCGACGTTCGTCAGCGTGATGCGCAGCTCGCGGTGCAGCATCGCGCCCTGGTCCGACGTCACCGCGGCTTTCAACTGCGAGCTCGGACACGGCCGCAGGATCCCGAGCCCGTGCTGACTGCCGAGCGGCACCGGCGGGTTGGTCGGGCTCAGCGTGGCGGACGCCGCGAGCGGCACTGCGGCGACCAGCGCGGAGGCGAGAACGAACGAGCGAAGACCCATACTCGCGAAACGCGGCGGAAGGGGCGAGCGTTACCCCGAAGAGGTCTCGGTATCGTCTGGCCGCAACCGTATCGACCCGTTGGAGGGATCGCCCATGAGCAGCCTCGTCCGCCACTTCGGTCACGTCGTCGTGGTGACCGCGTTCCTCTTCAACGCTGCGGGAGCGCAGCAGGTATCGGCAGCGCCCGTGATGGCGCTACCGAATTGTCTCGGAAAGCCGGAGGTCCGGCCGACGATGGTGACCTTTGCGTGTGCGGACGGGAATTTCTCGGCTGAAAAGCTGCATTGGACCAGTTGGGGTGGGTCCTCGGCCGTGGCGAACGGGGTCGCGCAATCCAACGACTGCACGCCGAACTGCGCGGCCGGGAAGTTTCACAGCTATCGCATTCGGGTGATCATCAGCGGACGACAGACGTGCCCCGGCGGCCGTCCTGCGTACTCGTCGGTCACGTTTGCGTGGCCGGGCGCGAACCCCGGCGGAACGCCGTACGCGATGAAGTTTCCGTGCACGTCACGCTGACGCGGTTTCCGGCAAGTCGCTAGCCCGGTTTTGCAGTCGACGTGCCCGAGGCGTCGCGAAGGAGCTCCAGCGCGCGATCGAGCTGCGGGTCGTGACCGGGTTCGCCCGGGTGCGCGCCGGGCGGTTGGGCAACCACGACGTCGGGCGTGATGCCGACCGTGTCGATGTCGCGGCCGGCGGGGGTGAGATACCGTGCCGTCGTCATCTTGATCGCGCCGCCATCGGGCAGCGCGAACGTCTCTTGCACGAGCCCCTTGCCGAAGGTTCGCGTACCGACCAGCGTCCCCGCCTTGTCGTCCTGGATCGCTGCGGCGACGATCTCCGCCGCCGACGCGGTGTCGCCGTCGACCAGCACGACGAGCGGCGCGTCGAGCGGCGCGATCCCGGGCTTCGCGCCGAACGCGGCCGGTTTGCCGGTTCGCTCCTGCGTGGTCACGATCGTGCCGCGGACGAAGTGTGAGGCGATCGCGATCGCCGCGTCGCGATAGCCGCCGCCGTCGGCGCGTAGGTCGATCGCGTAGGCGCGCGCGCTCGCCGCGCGCAGCTTCGCGAGGACCGCATCGAGCTGCTGCGCGGATTGCGCGCCGAACGAACGGATGCGCACGTACCCGACCGCATTGGGCAGCATCCGTCCGGTCACGTCGAGCGGGGTCACGATCTTGCGCACGAGCGCGACGGGGTCGTGCGCGGTTTCGCCGCGCGCGAAGCCGATCCGAACCGTCGTC
>CALEOJ010000048.1 GCA_937910425.1 uncultured candidate division WPS-2 bacterium | reverse complement strand
GATATTGGCGTGACTGGAGTTCAGACGTGTGCTCTTCCGATCTGTTGTCGAGCAGCGGCACCAGCAGGCTGCGTTCGGCGACGTCGGCGATCGCATGCACCGTCGTCGGCGCGGTCAGGTCCAGGAACAGGAACGCATCGTAGCGATCGGCGGAGGCGCGGACGTGCGCGAGCAGATCGGGGCTGCGCACCCGTTCGTCGAGCAGCGCCTGCGCGCGCTCGGGGGCGGCGGGTACGCCGCGCCGCACGGCGAGCAGCGCTTCTTCGTACGCGACGCGGTCCGGCGCGTTGACGCGAAAACGGTGCACCAGGAACGGTTCGGTGTGATCGGTCCCGGGGTGAAAGAAGTTCGCGTCGGGCGCATCGGCGGTCGTGGTCGTGGTGAGAACTTCGATCGCCACGCCTTCCAGCGCCAGATGCGTTGCGTAGGCAAAGGCGAACCGTTCCTTGCGCCCGCGCAGGTAGCGGCCGAAGAACGGCGCGATCAGCGCGACGCTCTGCCGCACGCGTCCCGTCATGAAGAAGGTCCGGAGACGTACGACGCCGCCCGGCGCCGTTCGAATAGCCGGCGCGCGGCGATCTCGGCGATCGCGACGCCGACGACCAGCCAGTACGCCGACGCGACCTTCGGAAAGAAGAACAGATCGTCGAACACTTGATGCGAGGCCAGCGCGACGGCGGCGCCGAGCGCACCGACCACCAGCGGCCTGCGCACGCGGCTGCGCGCCAGCGTGACGATCGTGACCGCGAACAGCGCGACGGTCGCGAGGAGACCGAGGACTCCGGTCTCCGCCAAGCTCTGCAGGTAGATGCTGTTGGCATGTGTGCGCACGCCGCGCAGTCCGACCTCGTCGAGGTCGAGCTCGTAGTTGCCCGCACCGACGCCGACCACCGGGGAGGTGCGCCACAGCGCAATCGCGGCGCGCCACAGCTGGGAGCGGTTGCCGAGATGGTCGGCGGACTGCGTCGCCTGATCGAGGGTGAAGTAGCCGGTCGGGACGCCGGCGCGCAGCGCGAGCCCGATCCCGAGCGCCGCGATCAGCACCATGACGCCCGCGAAACGCCAGGCGGCGCTCGAGAACGGCCGCAGGACGAGCAGCACGACGATGACGCCGATCGCCGCCCCGACGATCCCCGAGCGCGAGATCGTGAGCACGTCGGTGATCGTCGCCAGCAGGATCACGCCGACCAGCGCGCGGTCGCGGTGGACCAGCGCGCGCGCGACCAGCACGGGCAGCGCGACGTCGAGGTACCCCGCGAGCTGGTTCGGCCCCTCGAGCGCTCCCGCGATCCGCGGGAGCGACGCTCCGCGCACGAACAGGCCGCTGTGCGCGCCGAGCGCATACTCGGCGAGCGCCGAGCAGCACACCAGGACGACCGCGAACTCCAGCGTGCGCCAGAACGGCCGGTCGTCGGGATCGGTGGCGAAGGCGGCGACCGCGCCCAGGAACAGCAGCAGATACTCGCCATCCTTGAACGCCTCACGCACGACCGCTCCGAGATGCTGCGCGTGGATCGCGGAGAGCGCGATCGCGACCAGCGTCGCCGCGAAGGCGGTGAGCATCGCCCGGACCGGCAGGGTCCGGAACGCGGCGAGATCGGGGCGAGAAAACGCGAGCGCGACGAGCATCCCGACCAGCCCGGCCTTCAGGGTCGTGATCGTGGTGGGACCGACGTACCGCGCGAGGTCGAACGGCGCCAAGACGAGCAGCGCAGCGACGCCGAGCGCCGGACGCCGGCGGGTCAGCGCGCCGACCGCGAGCGCGCACAGCAGGTAGACGAGCGCGCTGAGCACGTCGACCGGCACGTGCGTCTCTTGGCGCAGCGTGACGGTCCAGGGGTGCAAGATCACGCCGGGCGTGACTTCGTCACGGCAGCGGGACGAGATCGCGCGGGCGGCGGCGGAGCACCACGTCGAGCGCCAGCTGGAGCTCTTCGGAGTCGACGACCCGGGCGAGCGCGATGAACACGAACGCTCCGAACAGCAAGTGCTCGCCCAAGTTCGTGATGCGCGCCAGCGCCGTCGGCGAGGGCGGCGTCCGAGTGAGCTGCACTGCCGCGAGCGCGAACGCCATCACCGCCGAGCACGCGCCGACCTTCAGCAGCGAGATCGTGACCGTGCGCAGCGGGAACCCGCCCAGCGCCCGCCACGCGACCACGACGAACGCAACAGTCTGCAGCGTCTGCGAGACGGCGTTGGCGAGCAGCAGCCCGCGGGGTCCGAGCGGACCTTTCCACGCCAGGGAGAGGATCACGTTGAGCGTGACCGTCGCGACCGAGATCCCGATCGCGGTCCGCACCTCACCACAGGCGTACAGGTAGCGCGTCAATACGACGTTCGCGGCCAGCGCCACCAGGCCGACCGCCGCGAACGGCAGCAGTTGCGCGCAGAGCACCGTCGCTTCCGGGGTGAAGGCGCCGCGTTCGAACAGCGTCTGCACGATCGGACCCGCGAGCATGCACAACCCGAGCGCGGACGGGAGCGTCAGAAAGATCACCATCTGCAGGCCGGTGCCGACGCTCCGCTTCATCGCGGCACGGTTCTTGCTCGCGAACTGGCTCGCGAACAGCGGAAAGATCACCGTCGCGATCGCGGTGACGAAGAGCTGCTGGGGGAAGCCGACGATCTTGACCGCGAAGTTCATCCCCGCGATCGTTCCCTCCGACATTTGCGAGGCGAAGAAGCGATCGAAGAACATCGCGATCTGCCCGGCGGCGGAACCGATCGCGATCGGCCCGAGGACGTGCAGGAGCCGGATCAGGCCCGGATGGCGGAGGTCGAGCGCGAAACGGAAACGCCGCAGCGAGATGAACGTCGGCAGCAGCGCGAGCAGCGAAGCGAAGGCGCCTGCGAGGGCACCGAAGACGAGCGCATACGCGCCGTAGTGCGGCTGCGCGAACCAGACGAAAACGATGATGCAGATGTTGGCGAGCACGCCTTGCAGCGCGGCCGCGCCGAAGCGGTGGTACGCGTTGAGCAGCGCGCCGACGACGCCCGCGAGGCTGGTCGCGACGATCGTCGGCATGAGCCAGCGGGTCATCTCGACCGCGGTATGCGCGTGGAACGCCGGGGTGAAGCGCGCGATGCGCGGGACGTACCACGGCGCGAGCAGCGCGCCGATCGCGGCGAACGCGCCGAGCACGACGATCAGCACGACGATCGTGGTCGAGGCGAGCTTCCACGCCTCGTCCTCGCGCTCGGTATTGATGTAGTCGGAGAACAGCGGGACCAGCGCCGTGACGAGCGCGCCGTTGAAGACGCCGAACAGGATCACCGGCACGACCGAGGCTGCCAGGAACGCGTCTAGCTCCCACGAGGTGCCGTAGAACTTCGCGTAGACGACTTCGCGCACGAATCCGAGGATGGTGGACGCCAGCGTCGCGCCCATGACCACCATCGTCGAGAGCGCCAGCCGCCGGGGGGTGCGGCCTTCCGCGACGACGGTCAGGCGGCGGTTAATGCGCGCCGACCCCTCGCAGCACGGCCGGGATCGTCTTGGCGACGATCTCGAGGTCGTACCACGGCGACCACGCATCGATGTAGGCGTTGTCGAGCGCCATCCATTCCTCGAACGAGAGGTGCGAGCGGCCCGAGATCTGCCACAGACAGGTGACTCCCGGCTTCACCACCAGCCGGCGCAGCGCGTACTCGTCGTAGTGCGCCACTTCCTCGGGGAGCGGCGGGCGGGGTCCGACGATCCCCATGTCGCCGAGCAGCACGTTGAAGAAGTTCGGCAGCTCGTCGATCGACGTGTGCCGCAAAAACGCGCCCAGCCGGTGAAGGCGGGGGTCGTCGCGCATCTTGAAGACGGGTCCGTCGGCCTCGTTGAACCGGCGCAGGTTGGGCAGCATCGCGTGCGCGCCGCGCACCATCGTCCGCAGCTTGAACATCCGGAAACGGCGTCCGCCGAGCCCGACCCGGTCCTGCCGGTAGAACGGGCTGCCGCCGCTGACGGCGACGATCCCGGCCGCCGCGGCCAGGATCACCGGCGAGCTGACGAGCAACAGCACGAGCCCCAGCCCGACGTCGAGGACCCGCTTCGTCGGAGCGAACCAGCCCGGCCGCGCGGGCGCTGCGGGGAACGGGACCCCGACCGGGAGGTCGGGGAGCTCGGCGGGGGTCGGCGCGTGCGCCTCGGCGATGCTCATCGGCCGGTTCCGAGGATCGCTTCGATGCGCTCGCCGACGTGGCCGAGCCCCTCGATCACCCCGAGCTCGCCGCCCGAGGCGGGGCCGTACTCGATGTACGGGACGTACTCGCGGGTGTGATCGGTCCCCGGCTGGGTCGGATCGCAGCCGTGGTCGGCGGTGAACATCAAGGCGTCGCCGGGCCGGATCCGCGCCAGCAGCTCCGGGATCCGGGCGTCGAGCCGTGCCAGGGCATCACCATAGCCCCGGACGTCTCTGCGGTGCCCGAACTTGGTGTCGAAATCGTTGAGGTTGACGAACACCAGACCGTGATCCGTGGCCTCGGCCAAAGCGAGCGCGCGATCCACTGCCTCGCCATTGTCGGCGACGCGAATGGACGACGCGATCCCGTGACCGCTATAGATGTCACAGATCTTCCCGACTGCGTGGACGGGTACACCCGCCTGCTCCAGCCGATCCAACACCGTCGGCGGCGGCGGGATCGCGTAATCACGGCGGTTCGGCGTGCGCGCGTAGTTTCCGGGTCCCCCGACGAACGGCCGGGCGATCACCCGGTTCACCTCGTGCGGCGGCACCAGCATCGCCCGCGCCCGCTCGCACCAGTCGTAGAGGGTGCCCAGCGGGACCGTCTCCTCGTGCGCCGCCACCTGGAAGACCGAGTCGGCCGAGGTGTACAGGATCGGGCGGCCGGTCCGCTGATGCTCCTCGCCCAGCTCGGCGATGATCTCTGTCCCGGACGCCGCGACGTTGCCCAGCGGCGCGAGACCGCAGATGGCCGTGAAGCGCTCGATGACCTCCGGCGGAAAACCGTCCGGATAGGTCGGAAATGGAACCTCGGTGATCACACCCATCATCTCCCAGTGACCGGTTATGGTGTCCTTGCCCTTTGATCGTTCTCTAAGACGGCCGACCGCCGCGACGGGCTCGCTCGAGGCCGAAAGGCCGCGGACCGGGGTGATGCGGCCGAGTCCGAGCCGCTCGAAGTTCGGGAGTACCAACCCGCCCAACCGCTCGGCGACGTTTCCGATCGTGTTCGCGTTCGATGAGTCGTGGTAGGCGACTGCATCGGGGAGGGCACCGACGCCGGCGGAGTCCATGACGAAAGCGAGAATGCGCGGCATGCCGTCCGAACGCGGTTCCATTCCGCGCAGGACCGCGCCTCCCGCATCGCTGAACGCGTGATGCTGCACATGCGCATCCCCGTCCTCATCGCGCTCACGGGCGCCCTCGTTGCGAGCGCGACCTCGCTTGCGTCGGCAACGCCGCCGGCCAGCCTCGACGTCACGGCCAAGCGGGTCGACTTCTTTTCGAACCGGTTCGTCGTGACCGCGGACGGAAACGTACGGGTCCGCCTCTCCGACGGGACCGTCGTGAGCGGCGAGACGTTCACCATGGATCTCAAGCTCAACCGCTACCTCGTCGCGGGGGACGTCCACATCGACGGGCCGACGATCCACGATGCCGGTGCCGCGTTCGCGGGCTACCCGGATCTCGACCGCTCCTACTTCCTCCCGGCGAGCAGCTCACCGACCCGGACGACGTTTACGGGGATCGACTGGGCGCATCCCGATACCGAGCGCGAGCAGCCTGGGGACGCCTACTACTTCCCAAACCTGACCGGCGAGCGGCCGTACATTATCGCCGACGGCGTGCGGATCGTACCGCGGACCAACGCGCTGTTCACCCTGGCACGGGTCTACACGGCCGGGATCTATATTCCGGTACCGCGATACGTCGTGACGTTCTCCGCCAACTCGCACTACTTCGAGAACGCGTTCGCCGGCGGCCGCGTCGACGTCGGCGTTCCATTCAACGGATCGCAGCACTCGCTCACCGCGCTGCACCTGCGCAACGACGCGGTGAACGGCACGTACCTCGCCTTCGACCAGCATTTCGTGTGGGATCAGGACTGGATAGCGTTCGGTGTCGATCCGCTCACGCAGGAGGAGCGGCAGTACAACCTCATCGCGTACAAGCGCTGGTCGCCCAAGCTCGAGACCCGGCTGTTCGCGCAGGTCTCGGCGGCGCAGGCGGGGATCATCAACCGCGCCGACAACGCCGCGGGCTACACGCAGTTGCAAGTCAGTGGGGGTCTCACCGGATCGAATCTGACGTATAGCCAAGACAACTACTATCAGTATTTGCTCGGGCTTCCGGCCGGGATCACCGATCTCAACGTACCGCAGAGCAACTTCGATCCACGCTGGAAAGAGCACCCGATGGACGCCTCGCTCGCGTTCACCGGCGGTCCGACGACCGTCGCGAAGGGAACGGCGGCGCTCTACTTGCGCCCGCGCTTCGGCGTCGGCTACGCACACGACATCTACGGCGAGGGCGGCTATCCCAACTTGCAGCCGGGTCCGGCGACGCTGTGGTACCGCTACGCGGGCGGATCGCTGTACACGGCGCCGATACGCCTGACGTCGTCGCTCTCGCTGACCGGCTCGTACGACCGGCAGCGCACGTGGTTCAGCGTTCCGCACTTCGTCGACAACGGCGAGCTGCGCTTCACGCTGGGCGGATCGCGCGAGCGCCAGCATCTGCGCTACTTCGTCGCCTACGATCTCAAGACGATCGACGATCTCTGGGGCGCGCAGCAGCTCGCCGCGTACCCGCCGGGTACGCTCGGATGCGGGCCGAACGGTGCCGAGGGCAACACCTGCGTAACGGCGCTCGGTTCGTTCTCCGGCCAGAATGCGTTTCGCGGCCTCGCGACCTCGCGCGGCTACATCGGCTCGCTGATCTATACGCCGACCGCGTACTTCGACTTCACGATGTCGCTCTCGCGCTTCGACGACTCGCCGGCGCCGGTTCCGGGACTCTACGGGCAGCCTCCGCTGCAATTGGCCGCCACCACGCGCTTCCGGGTCTCGCGCCAAATCCTGCTCACCCTGAGTCGCGCGTACTACTTCAACTTCGCGAACGAACGGTGGACACCGCAATACGAGGTTCTCATATCACCATGACGCTCCGCCCGCTCGCCACGCTGCTCGCGGCCGTCCTGCTGGTCGCCCTCGCGATCCCATCGCTGGCACAGAGCCAACTGGTTCGTTTCACCGGCCAATTGCTCGACGTCCGCAACGGGTATGTCTTCTTCACCAGCGGCGACGCGTTCAAGCTCGCCGCCGGCGCGAAGTACGCCGACTACGACACGGGGCAACCGACGGCGTTGCAGGCGGGCCCGAAGATCTTCGCGCGCGCGATCCTCGATCCGGCGACCAAGGAGGTCGTCGAGCTCGACCTGACCACCAAACGGCTCGCGCAGGACGCGACTTTCACGGCGGCCGCCCAGCCGCTCTCTGCGACCAAGGTCACGACGCAGCGCGCCCCCGAGATCGTGGGCATCCCGGCGACCGGGAAAGAGGTCGCCGTCGCGTTCGTCGTCACCGTCCCGCCGACGACACCGATCAACGCGCGCGTGTACATCAGCACCGACGCCAGCGGATGGAACCCGCGCGCGATCGAAATGGACCGCATCGACGGCTCTCGCTATCGCGCGGTGCGTCGCTACGCGTCGGGAACGAAGTTCGCGTTCCGCGTGACGCGAGGTTCATGGAATTCCGTCGAACTCGGCAACGACGGCTTGCAGTCCGCACCGCACGAGTACTATACGAAGGAAGTCGACGCACAGGAAGCCCGCGTGACGGTCTTCGCGTGGTCCGACAGCCGCGGCAACACACCGCAGGCCGCGCAGCCGGGCGCGGTCCCGACCCCCTTCAATCCCAACCCGTTCGGCGACTCAAACTTCCCGCGCCCGCGCGCGACGCCGCCGGGCGGCTTCGCGACACCGCGTCCGCCCTCGCAACCGAACCTGCCGCCGCACTAGTGGCTTTCCGCTTCCGCACAAAGCCGCCGCGCTCGGGCTTCGCCCGAGTCGCGCTGGCTTGCGCGGTGATGGCGGGATTCCCGGTGTGCGCGAGCGCGCGAGCGACGGCGACGCTCGACGGCGCGACGGTGTACTTCTTCTCCGACACGCTGACCCTGGTCGCGCGCGGCGGCGCGCGGCTCGCGCTCGCCGACGGCACGCGCGC
>CALEOJ010000047.1 GCA_937910425.1 uncultured candidate division WPS-2 bacterium | reverse complement strand
CGATGCGGCGCGGGTCGCGGTTCCGCCCGGCGTCGTCCCGCATCACGGCGCGCCGGCCGACGGAACGTTTCCCGCCGTTGCAACATCGAGCCGCGATGCAGGCGCGGTCGACATCGCGGCCGGCGTCGCACGGCTCGACGAAGCGTACCGCGCGTTCGAAGCGCTCGGTGCGGCGGTGAAGTCACGTGCGAGCGTGCAGAAGACCGCCGTGGACCTCGTGAAGTGATCGCCGACGCGACCTTCGGTCTGGCGGCCGGCGGCGTGCGCGCGCTGCGATTCGTACCGCGCGCGTCGGTTCCGCTCGAAACGGCATGCGCCGTCGCGAACGGGATCCGCGAGACGCTGCGCGAGTTGCTCGGCGAGTGCGAGCTCGTGCTCGGGGAACCGACGGCGCTCGGCCCGCAGGCGTGGGCGCTGCTCGCCCACGAGTCGCTGCTGTTCCTCACGCGCGGGCGGCTGACCGACGTCGTGATCGTTCTGCCGCTGCGCGACGCCCGGCGGCTGGTGCTGCGCGCGTTCGGAGAGGGCGACGTGCTCCCGGACGGCGCGTGCTCCGCGCTGGAGATGCACGCGCTGGAGCGCATCGCGGCGCGCTGCGCTGCGGCGTTCGAGCCGCTCTGCCGCGGGCGCGGCGAGGGCCCTCGGGCGGTTCGAGGGCACGAGGTCCCGGCGTGCAGCACGTATTTCGACCTCCGCGTCCGCTCGCCGCTGCCGCTCACGCTCGGGATCGGGATCGTCCGCGACCTGCCCGATACCGGCCCGGCCGCTCTGCTGGTACCGCGCACACTCGACGCGGTGACCGTGGACCTGCGCGCCGTTTTTGCCGAAGGAATACTCGACGCGGCGGGCTTCGTTGAGCTCCGGCCGGGGTCGGTCGTCAAGCTGGAGACCAAGGTCGGCGCTCCAGCATCCTTGAATCTCGGAGCCGGACGCCTCGCTACGGGGGTCGCCGGCGTCGTAGCTTCGCACACGGCCTTCCTGGTACACGACGTCGCGACGGGAGTCCACGCATGATCATGACCGAGCAAGGCAAGAATCTCGACCTCTTGATGAACGTGCCGCTGAAGGTGACGGCGGAGCTCGGCACGTGCAAGATGCTGGTCCGGGATATCCTCAAGCTCGGCACCGGCTCGATCGTCGAACTCGACCGCTTGGCCGGCGGCCCGGTCGACCTGCTCGTCAACGATCGGCTGGTCGCGCGCGGCGAAGTCGTCGCGATCGACGAGAACTTCGGCGTCCGCATCACCGAGCTCATCGAGAAGCCGTAGCGCCCTGCAGCGGGGCTTCTGCCTTATCCTACGTGAGAGGGTGTGTATGAAAAGCGCGCGATCCGTGGTCCTCGGCATCGTTGCGATCGGCGCGCTCAGCGCCTGCGGGGGCCCCGGCGACAAACAGAGATCGTCGTCGCTTCCAATCGAGCAAACGTCGTCGCAGCACGCTCACGTCGCGCAGACCGTCGTCCGCGGAAAGGACGTGGCGCCGGAGGTTCGCGCTGCCGCGATGCGGGGTGATCTCGCGGCATTCACCGCGGTTACCAACGCGTCCCGGCCCGATGCCTTGCCGTCAGGGACACGGCTTTACCGGATCAGCACTCCGGGCGCATGCGGCGCGTCCGGCGCCGTCGTCGTCTCTTGCTATGCAATTGTGCCGGTTCTCCGCGGCAAGACCGCGCCGGTCGATGTCAGTCGCGCAATCGCGACGTACCTCGTGCCGTAACAACGCGGCCACGCCGAGTTCGCCGGCGGTGCGCACAATGGTCGTATGGACGACCTTCTCCGCATCGCGCACCAGCCGCACTCGGCGTTGCCCCTCGACGTCCTGGCGGCGCTGACGCTGCTCTCGGTCGCGCCGTTCGTGCTGGTCCTCTCGACCTCGTTCGTGCGGATCGTCGTCGTGCTCTCGTTGGTCCGCTCGGCGATCGGGGCCGCGATGCTCCCGCCGAACGCGGTGCTGACCGGCTTGGCGCTCGTCCTCACCTTCGTGGTCATGACCCCGACCTTCGAATCGCTGCAGCGCGAGGCGATCCACCCCTACGCGGCCGGGCGGCTCTCGCAGTCGGCGTTCCTCGACCGCGCGAGCCGTCCGCTCCGAGCGTTCATGCTGCGACAGACGAAGGCGCGCGATCTCGCCGTCTTCGCGCGCATCGCGCATCGGCCCGACGGCGAACCGCCGCCGGAAGCGCCGCTGACGGTGGTCATCCCGGCGTTCGTGGTCGGCGAGCTGCGTTCGGCGTTCGCGATCGGCGTCGCGCTCTATCTGCCGTTCGTCGCGATCGACCTCGCCGTCGCCGCGATCCTGATGGGACTCGGAATGGTGATGCTGAGCCCGCCGGTGATCTCGCTGCCGTGCAAGCTGCTGCTGTTCGTGATGGTCGACGGCTGGGCGCTGGTCTGCAACGGCGTCGTCCAAAGCTTCAGGTGAACGCCGGCGGAACGCGCGTACGCATCAAGGCGCACGAAACGCGTGCGGTTCAAAGACGACCAACGCGCGGGAAGCGTCGTAGAGTAAATCGAGCGAGCCCGGGGTCCTAAGCCTCTAGACGACGCGCGCGTGGTGTCCAAAGCTTCCGATAGCGCCGGCGTTGGACGGCATCGCGCGGTCTTCCGCGCGCCGTGGGGAATGGCACCGCGTGAGGATCGCTGAGAAGCTGGGGACGCGGCGGCCGTTCTTTTCATTCGAGTTCTTCCCGCCCAAGAGCGACGAGGCGGAGAAGAACCTGTTCCGGACGATCGAGAGCCTGAAGCCGCTCGACCCCGGGTTCGTCTCGATCACCTACGGCGCGGGCGGGTCGACGCGCACGCGCACCGTCGAGATCGCGAAGCGGCTGCGCACCGACGCCGGGTTCGACGTGATGGCCCACGTGACGTGCGCCGGCGCGACGGCCGGCGAGCTGCGCGAGCTGCTCGGGGACCTGCGCCGGGGCGGAATCGAGAACATCATGGCGCTGCGCGGCGACCCGCCGCGCGGCAGCGAGACGTTCGTCGCCGCCGACGGCGGCTTTCGCTATGCGAGCGACCTGATCGCGCTGCTCAAGTCCGAGTTTTCGTTCTGCGTCGGCGGCGCGTGCTACCCCGAGACGCATCCGGAGGCGCCGAGTCAAGGCGCCGACCTCGCCGCGCTCTCGACCAAGGTGCGCACCGGCGCGGAGTTCCTGGTCACGCAGTTGTTCTTCGATAACGCGCGCTACGTCGAGTTCGTCGACCGCGCGCGGAGCTGGGGGATCACGGTTCCGATCCTTCCCGGGATCATGCCGATCACGAACTACGAGCAGATCGACCGCTTCACGCGCCAGTGCGGCGCGACGATCCCGCCGAGTCTGCGCGCCGAGCTCGAGCTGCGCAAGGACGATCCCGACGCGATCGTCGACCTCGGCGTCGCCTACATGACGCTCCAAGTCGCCGACCTGCTCGCCCGCGGTGCGCCCGGCGTTCACTTCTACACGCTGAACCGCTCGCCCGCAACCCGCGCCGTCGTCTCGGCATTGATGGCGGCCCGTCGCGCGTGGTGATCACCGCGCCGTAGCGGTCGCGTCATATTGGCGTGCAATGATTGAAGGCGTGTCAGTTCGGTTCTGGATGGCTGCCGCAGTCGTGGCGGCCGTGTCGATGGCGCATCGCCTGGCGTCATCGGTAATCTAGACGCGATCGATGCTGCTTTGATGGGGATATTGGCGGGTGCCGTAGCGATCGCCGTATTTACTATCGAAAAGATCATACATGTCGCGACACTTGTGGAACGCGTTGCGATTGTGCTGCTCGCGGCTTCCATCGCCTGTTGTGCGGTCGGCTATCTCGTTGGTTTCACAAGTCGGGTCAGCAATCGGGACGGCGTGCGTCCTCGCGCATTTTTCGGAGACTTGACGATGCGACCGCGTGAGGCGATGCTCGGAGCCGTGCAGGCCCTCATCGCAGCATCAGAAACAAACCTTAGCGTTCGGCTATGCAAACGCATCCTGGCAGGTTGCGCCGTAACTTTCTTGGTCGCAGCCGTAGTGATCGTTGCTATCGTTCAATCAGAAGGTGGTATGGTACACTAATGTCCATGGAAAGAGACGATACCGATAAGGAATTCACGTTCGACGAGGGTTTCAAAGAACTTGGCGAGCGCATCCGAAAAGCGGATGGCGTCGTCCCGCTCAAGCCGGGTGAGATCCGGCCGCCGGACTTCTATCTCGTCAATCACTACCTGGGACGCGGCCGTAAGCCGCTGCCGCCGCCGAAGAACCAGGCGAAGAGCTAACAGGGCAGCAACGCTCCGGTAACACACGGTCGCTACGTTGAGCGTGTGGATGGGTTCGACGGTCTCCTGCGTGATGCGCTGCTCGTTACGGCGCTGCTGACGCTGCCGGTGCTCATCGTCGCGACGGTTGTCGGGGCGAGCGTCGCGATCGTGCAAGCGGCGACGCAGGTGCAGGAACAGACGTTGACGATGCTGCCGAAAATCCTGGCTGTCGGCGCGGTGATCGTCCTGTTCGGACGGTTCGGGATGCAGCTCTGCGCGCAGCTGTTCCACGAAGTCGTCGCGCGGATGCCGCTGCTGGCGAGGGGCTGATCGTGGCGCCGTTCGACGCGACGGCGTGGCTGGTGTTTGCCCGCTCGGCCGGGCTGGTCGCCCGCGCGCCGGGCTTCTCGCATCCGTCGGTGCCGCCGCCGGTACGCGCCGGGTTCGCGTTGGCGCTCGCGTTCGCCGTCGCGCCGACGGTGCGGTCCGGCCGCGAGCTCGGTCTCGGTGCGTTCACCGTCGCGCTGGCCGGTGACTTCGCGATCGGCGCGGCGATCGGGTTCGGTGCGTCGCTCCTGTACGACGGCGCGTACTTCGCGGGTCGGACGATCGACGACTACCTCGGCGTGCGCGGCAGCGTTCCCGGCGCGAACGTGACGAGCGCGCAGGCGTTCGGGCGGCTGTGGTCGTCGGTGTTCTTGGCCGCGTTCGTGCTGCTCGACGGCTGGGTGCCGGTCGTGCGCGCGTTCGCGGACTCGTTCGTACACGTCGTGCCGGGCGCCATCGTCGCCGGTGGCGCGTGGATGACGTATGCGCTCGCGCTCCCGGCGACCGTCCTGCGGGCGGCGTTCGCGGTCGCCGCTCCGGCGATCGCGGTCGCAGCGGCGCTGCAGCTCGTGCTCGCCGCGGTTGCGCGCGTGGT
>CALEOJ010000046.1 GCA_937910425.1 uncultured candidate division WPS-2 bacterium | reverse complement strand
AGCACGTCGTCGACGTCGCCGGGCCGTGGCGCGTCGAGGAAGGCTGGTGGGCGGCGGCGACCGGCGGGGGTTCGCCGCTCGTCCGCGACGAGTACGATCTCTACCTCGACGACGGCGCGCTGCTGCGGATCGCGCGCGAAGGGAACCAGTGGAGCGTGCGCGGCATCTACGATTGAACCGATGGCGGGTGGGACCGGCGGCACAAACGGGCACGATGGACCATGCACGCCGCCGGGACCCTGACGATCCGCTCCGCGGACGAGGACGATCTGCCGGCGATCGCCGCGATCCTCAACGCGGCGATCGCGACGCGCATCGCGACGGCCCAGCTCGAGCCGGTCGACCTCGCCGACCGCCGGGCATGGCTGCAAAGCCACGACGCCCGCCATCCCGTTTGGACGGCGATCGACGAGAGCGGGGTCGCGGGCTGGCTCAGTGTGCTCCCGTGGTCCGAGCGCGCGGCCTACGACGGTACCGCGGAACTCAGCGTCTACGTGTCGCCGGACCGCCACGGCGGCGGTATCGGCCGCAAGCTGCTGCGTCATGCGATCGCGGAGGCGCCGCGGCTCTCGATCGAAGCCTACGTCGCGCGGATCCTGACGAACAATCCCGCCAGCTTGCGGCTCTTCGAGCGCTTCGACTTCCAGCGCTGGGGCGTCATGCGCGGTATCGCACGTCTGGACGGCGCGCTGCGCGACGTCGCGATCCTCGGCCGGCACGTCTGAGCGCAGCCGCTCGTTCAGCCACAGGCACGCCCGAGCGCGACCGGGTACACAGACCGGGATGGACCCGCTGGACCCGATCGACGATGCCGACGACGAGGATGATGACGACGACGAGCTGTCCCCGCCGCAATTCTACCTGACGACGTTCATCCCGCGGCCGGCGTGGTACGAGCTCGAGATCGACGACGCGACCGCATTCCTGCAGAACCGGGTCGCCCAGCTCAACGAAGCCTTTGTCGAAGAAGACGAAGGCGTCATCTGGGCCTATCGCTATCACGTGATGGAGCGCGCGCGCGAGGTCGACGCCGTCGTGCTGCTGTGGATGATCACCTCCGACGAAGCGCTCGAGACGCTGGAGAGCACGCTGCGCCGTTCCGACGTGAACACGTATTTCGACTGGAGCGTCATCGGCGGACCGCAGAACAACGCGCCGCAGGACATCCTCGGCGCGTTCATGGCGACGCTGATCCCCGAGCCCGAAGAACATCCCCGCCCAAGCCAGAACTAGCCTGTCGCTGCGGTCACGCTGACCCGTCGACAAGCTCAGGGTGACGTCGAAGGGTCGAACGGCCGCGCTGCGCCGTCAGTTCCGACGACTCATTCTGAGGTACGACGATGACAGGCACTGCGCTCTCCCGGATCAACGCCTCAGCGACGCTCCCGAGCATAAGTCGCTCGAATCCGCGCCGCCCGTGAGTACCCACCGCGATCGCATCAGCGTGACAAACCTCCGCGCTGATACGGATCGCTTCCGCGGCCACATCACCGTGCACGACGGCCGTGTCGTATGGCACGCCTCTCTCGTGCGCGTACTCTTGCGCGAACTTCACCGCGACGGTGACCGCGTCGTCGTCCGGCGCTTGCACCACATGGACGAACGCAACGCGTCCCCCCTCGCGCGCCGCAAGGTCCACGGCGACGTGAGCGGCAGCGCGAGAGGCCTCGGACTCGTCGACCGCCGCAAGGATGCATCGGAAGGGAGAGGAGACGGAGCGACCTCCGTCCCGCACGACGATCGTCGGCACGATGGACCGGCGCAGCACGCCGTCCGCGGTGCTCCCGACGAAAAGCCTTGCGAGGCCACCCAGTCCGCGCGTCCCCATGACGATCGCATCCACTTGCTGCTCGCGTGCGGCGCGAGCGATCTGATCGTAGGTCACTCCGTCCAGCGACAGTGTCGTCGCAGGAATGCAACTCTCTGCCGCCCGCTGCATCTCGCGCTTGAAGAGGTCGCCCTCGTCGTCCTCGAGCGGACCGAGGGCCACCGTCGGATCTCCTGCGGCGTACGGGGTCACGCATTCGCCGATTATGGCCGCACGGTTGATGGCATGCGCGAACACGACGCTTCCGCCGCCGTCGGCAAGATGCAGCGCGAGTCCCACGGCGGCCTCGCCGGAGGGGGAACCGTCTATCGGGACCAGGATGCGGCGGAAGGCGGGGCTGTCCATGGGGCAAGGATGATGCGCGCGCGCGAATTTCGGATGAACGGCCGGCCCTTGGGCGTTCGTTCGCTGTTCTTGTTGTCGATTTCTCGGGTGCCGCCGCGGCAGGCGCGCCCGCGTTCACCGCTTCTTCTCACCCGTCGAGTATTCTGGTCGTGGGGCACAACGTGCCACACTTGACACGATTGCGGTGAGCCCGGTGCTCAAGGTTATTGAAGCCCTCGCTCCATCTGAGTAGGACTGGAAAGATGCTGCCCACTCGGCGGTATCCAAGAACGTGCTCGCTTGCGACCCATTGCAAGCTGGAGAAATTATGATCAAGTCCAATATCGATCTGAACAAAGACGTCCTCGATGAACTCGCGTTCGATCCGAGCATCGATGAGCGAAATATCGCCGTTGCCGTCAGCGACGGCGTCGTCACGCTTACAGGATCCGTGAAGAGTTACGGACAGAAGCTCGCCGCCGAGCGCGCGGTGAAGCGCGTGCGCGGCGTTCACGGAATCGCCGAAGAACTGACGATCGATCTGCCCACGTTGCATGTCCGCAACGATGCCGACCTCGTGAAGTCCGCTCTCGACGTGCTGCGTTCGAACGCGAACGTTCCGACGGATTCGGTGCTCGTCAAGGCGGAGGGCGGCTGGGTGACGCTGACGGGAACCGTCGAGTGGGAGTACCAGCGCGACGCCGCGCGGCTCACCGTCGCTTCGCTCGCGGGCGTACGTAATGTCTCGAACAACATCACTCTTCGCCCGCGCGTCGTCGCTCGCGACGTTCAGGCGCAAATCCGCGACTCGTTCCGTCGCGGCGCTGAGTTCGACGCCAATCGGATTCAAATCGAAACGTCCGACGGTACCGTGACGCTTCGCGGACCGGTACATTCGTGGACGGAACGCGAAGACGCCGCAATGGCCGCCTATTCGATTCCCGGCGTGGCCGATGTCAAGAACCTCATGACCGTTTCGTAGAGAATCACCCCGGAACGGACCAACAGGGGGTCGTGCGGCCGCGCGGCACCCCTTTTGGCGCGCGTTCCTGGCTCACGCGGTATATGGTTCGAATGGCGCCACGGGCGCAAGGATCGTGTCCATCTCCCGGAAGATTTCGGGATCGACGTCGAGATCGGCGGCGGCGACGTTGTCGTCGACTTGCTCCGGCCGCGTCGCGCCGACGATCACCGACGAGACGACATCTTCACGCAGGCACCATGCCAGCGCGAGCTGTGCGAGGGTGCACTGCGCGCGCTCGACGAGCGGTCTGAGCCGCTGCACGGCGTCGAGCACCGGCTGCGTGAAGTAGTCTTCCATCATGTCTTTGGCGCGGCCCGCGGCGCGCGTGCCGGCCGGCGGGTTCGACGCATCCGTGTACTTCCCGGTGAGGATCCCCATCGCGAGCGGCGACCACACGACGTTGCCGAGACCGTACTGGCGGCAGGTCGGGAACACGCGCGGTTCGACGCGCCGCCAGAGCGCGCTGTACTGCGGCTGGTTCGAGACCGGCTCGGCCCAGCCGCGCGCTCGCGCCAAGTTCACCGCGGCGGCAATCTGGTCGGCGTTCCACTCACTCACGCCCCAGTACAAGATCTTGCCGGCCCGCACCAGATCGTCCATCGCCTGCACGGTCTCCTCGAGCGGCGTCGTGACGTCGTAGCGATGGCACTGATAGAGGTCGACGTAGTCGACGCCGAGGCGGCGCAGCGAGGCGTCGATCTGCTCGCGCACGTGCTTGCGGGAGAGACCGCGATCGTTGGGGCCGTCGCCCATCGGAAAATAGAGTTTGGTCGCGAGGACGATCGAGTCACGCCGGAAATCGCGGATCGCGCGGCCGACGACCTCCTCGGCGCGGCCGCGCGCGTAGACGTTCGCGGTGTCGAAGAACGTCACGCCGCGCTCGTACGCGCGCACGATGCAGGCCCGCGCCGCATCCTCCTCGACGCTGCTGCCGTAGGTCAGCCACGAGCCCAGCCCGACCGAGGAGATCTTGACGCCCCAGCGTCCGAGGTTCCGATATCGCACCAAGCAGCAGTACCCGTTCCGACCAGCCGTGCCTTTCGAGACCGGCCGAAATGGGAACGAACCCCGCATGAACGATGGGGACGAACCAACCGACGTAGACGCGGACGAGCAGGGCTTGATCAACCCGGGCAGCGACCAGGTGGACATCGGCCGCGATGACGACCCCACCGCAGGCGCGTCGGATATCGGCGGGCGAGCGGGCGACCCGGACGACGACGACGAGGAGCCCGGGCCGTAGCCGAGCACCGCGCTCCGAGCGAGGTGGTGGTCGAGCGCGTTCACACGCTGCTTCGCACGCACGCCGTCCAGGTCGCGGCGTTTCACGTCGCGGCCGATCACGCCGAGCTCCGCGCGACCGCCGCAAACGCGCAGTAGCGCTTTTTCTCTACACCGACTCGATCAGCTCGATGAGCCGCGGGTAGACCAGCTCGGTGCACGCCTGCGGGATCGCCGGCTCGATGATGTCGTGGACCTCGGGCAGCCCGTGCAGCACGACGTGCTCGTACGCGACGCCGCGCGCGCGCAGCGAGCGGAAGCGGCGCGCCGCATGGGCGTTGTTGACGACCGGTTCGCGACCGTTGAGGACCAGGATCACCCGCCGCCCGTGAACCGTGGAACCGCCCGGCACGACGCCGATCTCGGTCGAGATGCGCAGCGACTCGCCGAGCGCGCGGGTGGCGAATCGCGGGTAGCCGTGCGTCGGCGGCTGCGCCTCTTTGCTGCGCGGGTCCCACCAGCCGAACGCATTCGGTGCGCTGCGCAGAAGCGCACCCAGCGCGTCGTTCGTTCCCGCGGGAAACTCGCGCAGCCCGCAGAACGGCGCGATCGCGATCCCGGTGTCGATCCGCGTGCGCGCTGCCAGCCAGCCTGCCAGCGTCGCGCCGACCGAGATCCCGGCGACGACGACCCGCTCGGCGCACAGCGCCCCGACGACCACGGCCTGCAGCGCCGCAGCCTCGAGATCGCTCGCGCGCATCTTCGCGATCGCGTCGGTCATGCGATCGCCGTAGCCGTGATACGGCATGCGGGGCACGATCGCGGCGTGTCCCCGCGCATGCAGCAGCGGTGCGAGGCGATCGTACTGCACCGGACTGTTCGTCAGCCCGTGCAGCAGCACGACGGCGACCGGCGCGACGCCGTCGCCGATCCACCAACGCGTGCCGTACCGCGGATCGATCTCGGGATCGGCGCGCTCCTGCGCGACGATCGTCTCGAGCAGCGCGCGCGCCTTGGCGATCCGCGGTTGCATCAGGCCCGCGGTACGCCGCGCAGCAGGATCTGCTCGACCCAGCGCAGCGGGCGCGTGTTCCACGGATCGTGCCGGACGAGCGGGTCGACCAAGATGACGTCGAGTCCGGCCAGCTTCGCGCCGAGCACGTCGGTGAAGAGCTGGTCGCCGATCACGACCGCCTCGTGTGCGGCGAGCTGAAGCAACTGCAGGGCACGGCGAAAGCCGGCGGGCAGCGGTTTGCGCGCGTTCGGAATGCACGGCACATCGAGATCCTTCGCGATCTCCAAGGCCCAGGGCGTTCCGTTGTTGGTGAGGACGACGACGCGCACGCCGGCTTCCTTCGCCCGCGCCACCCAGCGCGCATCCTCTTCGAGCGGAGCCAGCGTGCGGAATCCGACCAGCGTGTTGTCGAGGTCGACGATCGCACCGCGAATTCCGCGCGCGCGCAGCGCGAACGGATCGATGTGACTTATCCCCTGCGCGTACAGCTTCGGCCTGATGAAGTCCAGGATCACCGGATGTTCTCCGCGGCGCCGGGTGGGACGAGGACGGTGATCGCTCGGTTTTCGATCGTGAACTCGGCGGGAAGGCGCGCGACGCTCTCGCCGTCGGCGTAGACATGGTGGCGCCGCCCGTGGACCGAGCGCACGACGAAGCGGCGGCCGCGCACCGCCGTCGTATCCGGCGCGTGCGGGAAGCGCCGCACGGCGACCGCGAGCAGGATCCCCAGCGTGTGCCACCACGCGTGCACGTCGATCGAGTACAGCCAAAGCAGACCGTCGTCGAGGCTCGCCTCCGGATTGTCGACGACACCGCCGAAGCGGTAGCTGTTGGCGACCGTGAGCTGCAACGCGCGCATGATCCGCTTGCTCCCGTCGTCCGACTCGATCTCCAAATGCATCGGCCGCGCCCAGCGCAGCGCGCGCAGCGTCGTCACCGGGATCGCGAGCATCCCGAGCCGGCGCTTCACCTCGCCGGTCTGCAGCCGGGTCACGCGCGTCGAGAGCCCGATCGAGGCCTCGTTGAGATATCGTACGCCATTGACCCGGCCGACGTCGAGCTGGACGGGGACGCCTTCGTCGATCAGCGCGGCGGCCGGCACCGGATCGCCCGGAACGCCCAGCGTGCGCGCCAGCTCGTTGAACGTTCCGAGCGGGAGGATCACCAGCGGAAGCTTCGTCTCCACCAGCCCGTCGATCGCCGAGAGCAGCGTCCCGTCGCCGCCGCCGACGACCACCACGTCGACGTCGTCCTTGTGGGCGCGGATCGCCGCCGAGAGCTCGCTGGGCGGGATCTCCTTCGCGATCTCGACGATCTCGTGGCCGCGCGCGCGGATCGCCGCCGCGGCACGCTCGCGCAGCTTCCGCCCGCGGCGCGCGCGCGAGTTGACCGCAAGGAGAACGCGCTTGACCATGCACCCTTGTGTACCCCAGCGGGCGGCGAACGAACGGACCGCGCCGAAGCCCGTTTGCTATGGGACGAGAGTTCGAGATCGTTTGGGTCGACGCGTTCACGACCACGCCACTGACCGGCAACGCCTGCGCGGTCGTGCTCGATGCGCGCGGCCTCGACGACGCGGCGATGCAGGCGATCGCGCGCGAGACGAACCTCTCGGAGACGAGCTTCGTCTTTCCCGGCGAAGGCGAAGCCGACTTCGTCGTGCGCTACTGGACGCCCGGCGGTGAGATCCCGCTCGCCGGACATCCGACGATCGCGACGACGCACGCGCTGTACGAACGCGGTGCGCTGCCCCCGGGCCGCGACGTCGTACGCTTGAAGATGCCGGCCGCGCTGATCCCGGTGACGATCCGGCACGGCACGCCGACCACGTACGCGATGTCGCAGCCGCCGCCGCAGTTTCTCGCACCGTTCCCGCGCGCCGAGGCGGCCGCGGCGCTGCGCTTGCAGGAGGACGATCTGCTCGCGGGCGTCACGCCGCAGACCGTCAGTACGGGAACGCCGCAGCTGATGATCGCGCTGGCTTCGCGCGATGCGCTCGACCGCGCCGAACCCGATCGCCGGGCGCTGTTCCGGGATCCGCGCCGCGATTGGTTCTCCGTGCACGTCTTCGCCCGTGCCCCGGAGCGCGACCCTTCGACAAGCTCAGCGCAGGCTGTTGCGCTCGTCGCCCGGCACTTCGCCGACTTCGGCGACGTGATCGAGGACCCGTTCACCGGCTCGGCGACCGGCGGGATGGCGGCGTACTGCGCGCGGTACGAGATCGTGCGCGAGCGCGCGTACGGCGTCGCCCAGGGGATGCACGTCCATCGCCCCGGCCGCGCGCAGGTCGAGGTGGGCGGCGATCCGCCGCACGAGATCGGGCGCATCACCGTCGCCGGCCCGGCGGTCACGGTGCTGCGCGGAACGCTGCGGTTGTGATGCCATTCCCGGCGACGACGCACTCGCGGCGCACGAACGCGGGCAGATCGTCGTCGTGGTGGGAGATGACGATCACCGTCGTTCCGCCGGCCGCCAGATCGGTCAGTATCGCGCGCAGCGTCTCGCGGAACTGCTCGTCGAGCCCGCTCCAGATCTCGTCGAGGATCAGCACCTCCGGCCGGTTCACGAGCCCGCGCGCGATCAAGACTTTCCGCCGCTCGCCGAACGAGAGCATGAGGAAGCGGCGCGCGCGAAGATGGTCGAGCCCCAACCGGCGCATCAGCTCGACCGCGTCGGCGCGCCGCGACGCGTCGGGCGCGAGCATGATACCGATGCTCGAGGCATAGCCCGAGCACACGACGTCCTCGGCGGTCGGGTTCACGTCGTACGCGGTTTGCAGCTCGTCGGAGACGTGCGCGATGCGCCGTTTGAGCTCCCAGAGATCGAACGGGCCGCGCTCGCCGAACCGCACAACGTCCGCACCGTACGCGGCATGCACCGTGCCGGCGATGAGTTCTGCGAACGTGCTCTTCCCCGAACCGTTCTCGCCGCGAATCACGGTGTGTTCGCCGCGCCGCAGCGACCAGTCGATCCCACGCAGGACGAGGTTTTCGCCGCGGTAGACGTCCGCGCCGCGAATCGCGACGAGCGGTTCGTCGTCCACG
>CALEOJ010000045.1 GCA_937910425.1 uncultured candidate division WPS-2 bacterium | reverse complement strand
CGTCAGCCTGTCGTACAACCCGAGCCACTACGGTCCGCACCCGATCGGTCAGTTGGCGCCGTGCTACACGTCGTCGGGCGGTTGCGGCTACGACTCGCTGAACGTCAGCGCCGACGGCGTCGGCGGCCCGATCGGCAGTCCGGTCGATCCGAACTCGGTCTTCGACAGCTTCACGCAAGCTGCTGATTACTGCAACCCGCTGCTCGGAATCGGCTTCCGCATCGACACGGGCTGCGTACCCGGTCCGACGGGTTGGAACCTCAACCATCCGCAGTTCGAAGTCCGCACCGTCACCGGCAGCGAGGGCGACGGAAACGGCGACGGGGGCGGACACGGCGGCGGACACGGCGACGGGCACGGCGACTAACCCCGCGACCCGATAACTCCAGCGAACGCTCGCGCCAACCGTCGCCCGAGCTCACCGCGAATCGCCAATCGACCCGATGTCACCCTGAGCTTGTCGAAGGGCGAACGATCAGCACAAAAAGGAAGAGGCACGCTCTAACGAGCGCGCCTCTTTGATTTCAGTCCCATTCGTCGTCGCCGTGCCGTCCCGGGACCCCCGTGCTCAGCTTAAACTGCCGCCAGACCTAATGTCGGGTCAAGTCGCGATTCGCGGTGAACTCGGGCGATGTTTTGTGCGATCGTTCGCCGCGCGATCGTTCGCCCTTCGACAGGCTCAGGGTGACATTGGGGCGAGTGGCGATTCGCGGTGAGCTCGGGCGATGTTTGGCGCGATCGTTCGCCCTTCGACAAGCTCAGGGTGACATTGGGTTGAGTGGCGATGCGAGGTGAGCACGGGAACGTTGGGACGCTTAGGCGACAAATGATTGGGGCTGGAATCAAAGAGGCGCGCTCGCAGAGCGTGCCTCTTCCTTTTTGTCGCGATCGTTCGCCCTTCGACAAGCTCCGGGTCGACATCGGGGCGGTCGGCGTTGTGACTGGAGCCTTTTTTCGTTGCGCGAGAGGTGCTCCCGCCGCGCGCGGTCCCAGCTCGCGCGCGTCAGCGAGAACAGCAGCACGTCGACGTGCCGGCCTCGAATGACGGCGCCGCTGCGCAGCTTACGCTCCTCGCGGAATCCGGTCCGGTCGAGGACGGCGCGCGATGCTACGTTCTCCGGGACGATGCAGGCCTGGATCTCGTCGAGCTCGGCCGACTCGAACGTCTCGTCGATCACCGCGCCCAGCGCCTCGCTCGCGTATCCGTTTCCCGGCAGGTGGACGTCGCGCTTGGCGACCTGCGCGTTCCACTGGCTGAACCGCTGGGTCGGCACGTCGCGGATCACCGCGACCGCGCGATAGACCGAGATTTCCGCGCCTCGAGGAGGTTCGCGCTACACGCAGGGCTTCAGGGGCAGGCCGTGAAGGCGCTCCTGGTATGGTGACGCTTGCGGTAACGCTGATCGGACGATAGTGGCGGCTCCGTCCTTGGGGACACGCATCGCCGCGATTGCGCTGCTGGCGTGCGCCGTGATATTCGTTCTTGTGTCATGGCGCGATCCCGGTTACGCGCGCCTGCGTCTCGCCGACGGAGCTGCCAATCCGGCCGCGCATCGGGACGTTGCCACGTTCGTCGTCGAAGCGGCGCCGTTTTCGCTGATCCAGCTGAGCGTCAACGGTCGGCATGCCGCGTCCGCGTACGTTCCGTGGAACGCGCGCGAGGTACGCTTCGAAAGCACCCAGCTCGACGACGGCGGCAACGTCGTCCTCGCGCGAGCGATGCTATGGTACGCAGCGTCACAACGGACGCATACCGCCGCGCTCCGCGTGGATAACCCACCGGCGCCGATCGCCAGACGCGCTCACGGGACGATCGCCGAGCGTGCGGCGTCGCCAGCGCAGCATTCTCGAAACGGCCGTTCGCTCACGCTGGACGTTCGGGAACAAGAGGTCGCCGCAGCGTTCGCCGTACAACTGCCACGAAGCGATCGAGCGATTCACGCGCTGCAGGCGGGCCGGATCGACCTTCCTGCCTTCATCGACGAGGTGTTCGGCGCGCCGCGGTTCAATCGCAAACCGATTTCCAGCTTCTTCACCGGCGTGCGCCCGCGGTTCTCCGCCGCGGGAGACGCCGTAGCGGTACGCGCCGATTCGGGATATCAGCGGGTGGGGCTCGACGATCTGCCCGCATTCGCCGGCGACGTCGAGATCACGAATCGCCCGGCAGAGGCCCGCCGGTGGGCGCACGACGAGGTGCGTCTGCACCTCGACGACTATCGTGTCGTCGAGCGCGAGCCGGCTCCGCTGCGAACGGAAGGCACGACGTACGTCTGGGAGCGGCCGTTCGCAGACCTTCGGACGCATGTCACGGTATCGATCGCGTTCGCGCCGTTCGCCTCCCTCGATGCACTGCGGCGGGGGCTGAACCTGCCTGTGTTCGCGTTCGTGCCGCACCTGGTTGCGCGTTTTCTCGCCTTCTTCCACGGCTTCGTGCTCGCCGTCCCGATGTTCGCGTACCTCGCGCTTTCGCGCGGCCGGAACGCCCGCCTCGCGAGCGTTGCTCGGCGTCTGATCGTCCTCGCGGTCGCCGCCGACGTGTTCGATGCGTGCATCTCGGTACAACCCGACGTTGACGGTGAGATCCGGGAGCTCGTCCCCGCGATACGCGCGTTGCCGCCCTCGCTGGTCAACCTCTTCCTCGTCCCGACCGTGATCGGGCTGGTGCTCGCGCTGCTGGCGGCGAGCATCGCCCATCTGGCGGCGGGCGCGCGCTCGGTCGCCGGAATTCTCATCGCCGATGCCGCGAACGCCGTCGCCGTCGCGGCGCTCGGTTTCGCCGCGATCATCGCGATGGGGTACCCCGCGGGGAATCTCGCCCGCGTGCCGCTCGTGTATCCGGCGCTCGTCGGCGCAGCGCTCGCCGCGGGCCTCATCGGTGTTTTCGTCCTGCTCGACTGGTGGACGATCCCCGGCCGGGACGGACCGCGCCGCATCTTCACGATCGCGACGGTCGCGTTTGCGGTCGCAATCGCGGTGCCGTTCTCACTCGTCCCGTACGGCGTCTGGGCGACGATTCCCGAGCACGCCGGAACGGCGTTCGCCGCTCCGCTTTCGCCGTCGGCGCTGGCCGCGGCGTTCCTCCGCTCCCTCGCGCCGCTGTGCGCGCTCGCCTTCGGACTGCTGCTCGTCGCCGGCGTCCGTCCCGACCCGGCGGCGCTCGGTTTGGACCGCGCACGCTTCATCCGCCTCGTGTTGTGCTGCTATGGCGTGCTCGCGGGCGTTGTCGTCCTCGTGCCGCTCGGCTTCGTCCTCGCCTGGGGGACGTTCGGGCTGCTCCGCGCGCGCAACGCAGCCGTCACTGCGGCGCGCGACCCTGACGTGCTCGTCGCGACGCCACGCCAAAGAGGCCTCGCCACCGTACCGCTCGCGCTCGCATTCGCGCTCGTCGAGGTGCTGCTGCTGTTCCCGTCGGAGGCGCGGCATCTGCGCGAACTGCACACGCCGTTCGTCGTGCTGGAGGCGGCGGGCTTCGTCGCGGTCGTCGTGGCGTCGTTCGTCCTGCCGGCGTTCGCATTCGCCGCGTGCAACGATGAGCTGGCGGGAAGATCCGGGCTGCGCAAGGGGCTCAACGTCGGGGCCTGGACCATCGCGTGCTCGCTACCCGCGTGGTTTCTTCGATCGGACAGCGTCGTCACCGCGGCTGCCATCGTGATCGTGACCGGCCTCTTCTACGCCGTGCTCGGGCGCGTCGCGCCGGCGCCGGACGGTGTTTTCGCGCGTCTGCCGATCCGAAAAACGTCGCGACCCGCTCAAGAACTACCGTGAAGCGTGGCCATCGTATTCAATGTGAACGTCGGCCCACGGCGCTCAGAACTTGAAACCGAGGCCGATGAAGCCAGCCGCGTTCGACGCGTCGGATGGCGCAGGGTACTTGACGCGGATCGTTTCGCCGAGGAAGCTCGCGTCGAGGAAAAGCCGGGAGTTACCGACGCTCCGCGTGCCGCCGATCTGGTACTTGAGGGAGCGCTGCCGGAGCTTGACGGTGGTCCCGAAGAGTGCCCGTGGCGAGCCGGCCGGGTAGGTGAAGCTGCCCACGACGCTCGGGTAGTACCACACGCTGCCGTAGACCGAGGAGGCGTGCTCGAGGTCGGGGAGCTTCTCGGTGCCGATGCCGAAGCCGTTCTGCTTCGGATAGCCGTAGTTCTCCTCACGATGCAGGTAGCCGATGCCGATGTAGATGCGCGGTCCCGCGATCTTCAGCCCGAGGCGGCCGTCGAGGTCGGTGTCGCGCGCGGTGAACGATGGCACGGGGAGCTGCCCAAAGGCGCCGACGACGGTGACGCATCCTTGATCACCCGCTGCCGGCGTAAGCGCCGCCGGGAGGCCACCATGCGGGCATGGGTTGCCGTCGATGCTGGCGCCGAATTGGGCCGCGGTGATCCCGCTGTGGTGAGGATAGCCATACGAGCGGTAGTTGCCTTCCAGCATCCAGGCCAGACCGAACCTCCGGAACTCGACCGCACTCCGAGCCGAATACGAGCCGCCCTTGCCGGAGTTACCGGGTGAGAACTCGTTGTAGACCTTCGGGTTGAAGATGTAGTCGCCGACGAAGAAATGTTTGTATCTCCTCGGTTTGGTGGTGGGTTTGGGCGTCGCGCTCGCCGTGGGCGTCGCGACCACCGTTCCTTCGACGCTCCGATCGACCATCAGATCTACGCTCCCGCCCGTATTCGGCGCCGGGCTTTGGGCAAACACGGCGAGCGGTTCCGCCGCCAGCACGGCGCCGAGGAGCACAGCAGCAAAACGTCCGTAGAGTCGAAGTCGCATCGGTGGCACCCTCCGTTCTCGATCAGGGCGCTCGGCCTTGGATGTCAAGCGTTCGTGACAAGCGTTTGCGCCGTGTAGTAGACGTCTTTCGGGATATAGTCCGCCGTTACCAGGCCCATCGGGTCATTGTAAGGTGGAGCGGGCCCCGCGGTGCCGTCGCGGAACTCACACCAGACCAGCGCAGGCAAACTCAGGTAGCGATGCACGGACCACATATCCTGGAAGAACGAAGGCTGGCCGCTGGAAGTAACGACGCAGGCTTCGGTGGTGTAGATACCGATGCCCGGCGGCATCAAGCTGATGGCTTGAATGTATTCGTTTAATGCTAGGGCCGGCTTTTCGTAGCTATGTACCGCGCATCCCGTAACCACGTCAAAAACTCCATTCAATCGCAGATCGTAGAGCCAACTCACATCGACGCCGCTTGTCCCACCCGACAGGATTTCGCGCGCGCCCGCATTGCGCAACGCGGTCGCGGTGGCGATCGCCAGCTTGGCGTACGCATAGCGGTCGGGCGGCGCAAGCCAATACGCAGCGAGGTTCGGCTCGTTCCAAAGCTCCCAGATCGGATTGTGCGCCGCATATCGCCGGTGAAACGCCACAGCGTCTGCCGCATATGCGGTGAGGTCGACGGGTTGAGCAGCATATTGCGAGATGACGATCACGCGCATGCCCTGCGCGGTTGCCGCAACGAAGAGCGCGTCGAAGTAATCGAAGTTGCCCTTGGTCGCAGTGACGCGAAGCAGCGTACTTCCGCATGCCGCAAGGAGTGCGATGCTCCGCCCGATGTCATCAGAGGGATAGAGTTGGCTGCCGAAAGCAGTCGGACGAAGCGACGACCCTTTTGTCGCGACGACGCCGCTTTCGGTGGGAGCGCAAGCCGACAATGCGGCGAGGGGAGCCAGTGCTATTCCGGCGAGGGCTTCGGAGCGCGTCATCGCGCGTCAGCCAAAGCGAGTGCATTGCCTTGAGGCATCGCGGTTGCTTACCTTGCTCCCCCGGCGCATTCCTGCGTTTGGTGCCGACGTTCAGCCATGCGAGGCGCGCGAGAGGTGCTCCCGCCGCGCGCGGTCCCAGCTCGCACGCGTCAGCGAGAACAGCAGCACGTCGACGTGCCGGCCTCGAATGACGGCGCCGC
>CALEOJ010000044.1 GCA_937910425.1 uncultured candidate division WPS-2 bacterium | reverse complement strand
CGTGCCGAGCCGTTGCGTGCCGAGGCACCGCGCGCCGAAGCACCGCGCCCCGAACCCGCTGCGGAGCCGCCGCCCGAGCCGAGCCCCGCGCCGAGGGCCGCGGTCGCACCGATGGACCTCACGCTGCAAAAGCTCCGAACGCTTTGGCAGAGCATCCGCACACGTGCCGAGGGCGAGAAGGGCTCGCTCCGGGCCGGCCTTTCGCGTGCGACCGTCGCGGCGCTCGACGGCGACGTTCTGACGCTGCGCGTCCCCGATCCGATGGCGCACGAGGTGATCAAGAGAGACCTTGCAACGGTGAAGAAGGCGATCGCCGACGTCACGGGGCGCGGTCTCGACGTGCGCCTCGCCATCGGCGCGGCGACGCCGCCGCCGGAGACCGGCGTCGCAGGCGGCGACGGCGAAGACCAGGACGACTTGATGCGTTACGCGCTCGAAAAGCTCTCCTGAGAGACGAGGACCGATCGTGAATCCCCAGATGATGAACCAGCTGCGCAAGATGCAGCAAGAGATGGCGAAAGCCCAGGACGAGATCCAGAGCACGACGGTCGAAGGCGGTGCCGCGGGCGGCACCGTGAAGATCACGATGACGGGCGATTTTCGCATCACGAAGATCGCGCTCGACCGGTCGGTCGTCGATCCCGACGACGTCGAGACGCTTGAGGACGTGATCGTCGCCGCGTTCAACGACGCGCGCGCCAAGGCCGAGGAGTTCGCCGCGAAGCGAATGGGTTCGGTCACCGGCGGCCTCAAGATCCCCGGAATGTAGAGGGCTCGTCATCTCCTCAGCTCTTGCCGCGCCCGTCCAGGCGCTGATCAACGAATTCAGCAAGCTCCCGACGATCGGGCCGAAGACGGCAGCGCGCCTCGTGTTCCATCTCCTCAACCGTCCGCGCGCCGATGCCGACGCGCTGGCGGACGCGATCGTCGCTCTCAAGGAGCGCGTGCGCTTGTGCTCGCGCTGTTTCGCGATCACCGAAGACGATCCGTGCACGACCTGTTCCGACGTGCGGCGCAACGCGGCGCTGATCTGCGTCGTCGCGGAGGCGAAGGACGTGTTCGCGATCGAGCGCACCTCCGCGTACGACGGGCGCTATCACGTGCTCGGCGGCCTGATATCGCCGATGGACGGGATCGGACCCTCGCAGCTGCGCGTGCGCGAGCTCGTCGACCGCGTCTCGGCCGAGTCACCCACCGAGATCATCGTCGCGACGAACCCCAACGCCGAGGGCGAGGCGACCGCGCTCTATCTCTCGCGGTTGCTCGCGCCGAGCGGCGTCAACGTGACGCGGCTCGCGTACGGGCTGCCGATCGGCGGCGACCTCGACTACGCCGACGAGAACACGCTGGCCCGCGCGATCGAGGGCCGCCGCACGCTGTGAGTGGCGAGGCGCCCAGCGGGATGCGCGAGCTCGGTCTGCTGCTCGATCGTGCCGTCCACGACACGTTCGCGCGTTTTTCAGTCGTTGTACCGGCGTTCGTCTTGGCCGACGCACTTGGCGGCCTGCTGGAGCCGGCGTGGCTTCCGGGTCCAGTCGGCTACATCGCGCTGCTGTTCGCGGCAATGGTGCTGGAGAACCGCGCGCGAGTGATCGTCATCGCCTCGGGCGACGAGACGACGCGCAGGTCCCCCGCGTGGGCGGCGGCGTTGAGCCATCCTGCCGCGCTCGTGTATGCCGTCGTGGGAATGGTGGATCAATTCATCCCGTACGAGCTGCTCGGCATCGGCGCAGGCATCTTCATCCTCGTATCTCCATCGGCGAACGCAAGCAGGGCGCCGGTGATCGCATTCGTTGTCGTCCTCATCGTCGCGCTCGCTGTTGCGCTGTTGCTGCTCGTCGTCTCGCTGCTGGTCGCACTCGCCGGCGTGGTGGCGACGTTCGAGACGGTCGTCGAGCGGACGCCGCCGCACCGCGCCCTCGCGTGGTGGCTGCGCCAGACGTTTCGGATTCGCTCGCTGGGGGCGACCCTGCCCGCTGCTGCGACCTTCGCCGTCCTGGTCGCCGGAGTGCCGCTCGTGCTTACCCTGCTCATCCGCTGGGTCCGGCGGAACTCCGTGCCGTGCTGTTCGCAGTCCCGGAGGGGATCGCCGATGCGATCGCGCTGATGTTCGTGTGGCGCTGGCGTGACGCGATCTTGGAGCGCCGCCACGGGCGCGACATCCAGGCGCTGCTCGACGCGGACGCTCAGGCTTCGCTGACGGTATCGCCGACCGCGATCTCGCCGGGCGTGACGACTTCGCAGTAGACGCCGACGACATTATCCCGCTGCGTCGCGACCGCCTGGAGGACGAGCGGGAGCGGTTCGCCGGTTCCGACGTCATACGTGGGGGTCACGCAGCGGTCGATCGTTTCGACGACGCGCAGCACGGCCGTGCCGGCGCGGAGCGTCGCACCGACCAGCGCAGGTTCGCGCCGGGTGAACTCCGGTTCTGCGCGGACGTAGATGTTCGGGCGCCAGCGGAGCGGGTCGAGCGGCTCGCCGACCAGCGCCTCGACGTCGCGGACCCACAGGTCGAAGAGCACGGAGACGGGCCGGGCGTCGAACCAGCGCGGCTCCGACCGGTCGAGCGTGACCATCACCTTGGCGTCGGCGGCGTAGGACGCGGCGGTCTCCGGGTCGCTCGTCAGGTGAAGGTGCGCGGACTCCTTGCCGCGGTAGGGCTTGCCGGTGCGGGCGTGCGTCGGAGTCTCGACGACGAGCGCGGCGGTGCGGTCGCCCTCGAGACCATCGGCCAGAACCCTCGCGCGCGTCAGCGGTTCCGCCTTGAGGCTCTTCACAGGGTAACGCCACAGTCCGGCGATCGTGCCGAGGTCCATCGCCGGGGATTCGCGGTGCACGCGCGCGAACGCTCCCGCGGCGTGCAGAACACCGAACTCCGTCCGCTGGGTGCGGGCGAGATGCTCGATCGTGCGATTACGCTCTTCGTGCGCAGGTTCGCCGCGATCGTCGCCGTCCTCGCCGTCGTGAGCGTTCCGATCATCGTGCTCCAAGCGCTCGTCAGCCCGCATGCCGGGCAGGTGTTCAGCGACATGGGGCGCGTGATCAGCGCGGCCGGAAACGCGGCCGCGTCGCGCGAGGCGGCGGACGCGATCTCCCGCGACAACCAGACCGGACCGATCGCGGTGATCGTCGCGCTCGGAGCGGCGGTGGTGCGCGTCCTGATGTGGTGCGCGCTCGTCACGCTGTTGGCCGCGGCGTATGCCGGGGTGCAGACGACGATCGGCGAGGCCTACCGCTTCGCGCTGCGCCGCTGGTTCCCGCTGATCGTCGTCTCGCTGGCGTTCTTGGTGCTCGGCGGGTTCGCGGCGGTCCCGATCGTTATCGCGTACCTGGTCGTCTTGTTGGCGGTCGTCGCGCTGGCCGCGCTCCATCAGACCGTCGCGCTCGTCATCGTGGGCGTGCTCGGCGTGCTGCTGGTCATCGCGCTGGCCTCGGTCGTCGGATCGCTGGTGTTCATGGCGTACGAGCTGTCGGCGGTCGCCGTGGTGACCGAGACGGCGAGTCCGATCGAGGCGATCGGAATCGGCTTGCGGCGGGCGTTCGCGCCCGGGATGAAGCGCCGCACGCTGATCGCGGGGCTCGTCGTGCTGCTGGTGAGCTGGGTCGGCACGTTGCCGCTGATCGGCCTCGCCGCGGTCCTCACCGCGATCACGCACATCGACGCGCTCTATTTCGCGATCCTCGGGGCCGGCGGCGTGCTGCTCGACGGGATCGTCGCGGCGTTCGTCGTGGTGTTCGCCGTCGACGCCCGCGTCCGGCGTGAAGGCTTCGATCTGGTCCTGCCCGAGACGCCGCCGGCCCCGGCGTGAACCGGATCGCCGCCGGCGTGAGCCTTTGGCCGCACGGGGATCCGCGTGAAGTCGTCCAGCGCGTGCTCGCCGACGGGCGCTTTGCGCGCGCGCCGCAGCGCCCCCATGAGAAGACGTTGCTCGACCTCATCTACGACGCGATACGCAGTCTTTGGCACCGGCTCACCGACCCGCTGAACCACGTCACCGGGAACAGCCGGCTCACGACGCTGATCGGCATCCTCGTGCTGGTCGTCGTCGCCGTCCTGTTGACGATCGTGATCGCGCGGTTCGCGACG
>CALEOJ010000043.1 GCA_937910425.1 uncultured candidate division WPS-2 bacterium | reverse complement strand
CGCCGTCCAGATCGCGCGCGCGCTCGGCGCCGCGCAGATCGTCGCCACCGTCGGCAACGAGGCGAAACGCGCCGTCGCGCACGACGCCGGCGCGGACGTGGTGATCGACTACCGCAGCGAGGATTTC
The DNA here is from genome assembly GCA_937910425.1 of uncultured candidate division WPS-2 bacterium. Classification (GTDB taxonomy): domain Bacteria; phylum Vulcanimicrobiota; class Vulcanimicrobiia; order Vulcanimicrobiales; family Vulcanimicrobiaceae; genus Vulcanimicrobium. The sequence continues at coordinate 5,351 of CALEOJ010000043.1, read as the reverse complement.
GCCCGCCGCGTCCTCGACGCGACCGGCGGCCGCGGCGTCGACCTCATCCTCGACTCGGTCGCAGGCGACGTCTTCACCGCTGGGCTGACCGCACTGGCGCCGTTCGGACGGCTCGTGATCTTCGGGATGGCCTCCGGCATGCCAAGAACGGTTCGGACGAACGAGCTGCACGCGAGCAACCGCGCTGTCATCGGCTACAGCTCCGGATCGTACCGCAAGCTGCGTCCCGAAGCGCTCCGCCCGGCGGCCGAGGCATCGTTGCGGCTCGTCGCGGAAGGCAAGGTCCACGTCATCATCGGCGCGCGGTTCCCGTTGCGCGAAGCGGCCGAGGCGCATCGGCTCGTCGAGTCTCGGGCCGGGCACGGCAAGGTGCTGCTGACGACCGGATGAGGGTCGATCTGTCGCGGGTGCTGTTCGCGCTGGCTGCGCTGGCGCTCGTCGCGATGGTCGTATTGCCGGTGGGCTGGCTCGTCGTCACGAGCTTCATCGGCCCGCACGGGCCGACGCTCGACAACTACGTCACGCTGTTCACCGACGCATCGATGATCCGTCCGTTCCTCATCACGCTGGGAAGTTCGGCGGCGGTCGCCGTCTTGTGCGTCGCCGTCGCCGTGCCGATGGGCTGGTGCGTCGCGCGGACCGACATGCCGCTGCGCCGCATGGTGCGCATCTTGGTCATGGCGTCGCTCGTGACGCCGCCGTTCCTGGGTGCGATCGCGTGGGAGCTGCTGGCCGCGCCGAACACCGGATTTCTCAACCAGTTCGCGCGCGTGGTGTTTCACCTCGATCGCGCGGTCCATCCGTTCAACGTCTACTCGGTCGCCGGGCTCACCTTCGTGAACTTCCTCTACACGTTTCCGTACGCGTTCGTCTTCGTGGCGAACGCGCTCGAGCGGATCCCCGCCGACCTCGAGGATGCCTCCGCAATCCTCGGCGCGCATCCCGCCCAGACGGCCTGGCGTGTGACACTGCCGTTGATCTTGCCCTCAATCCTCGCCGGCGCGCTCATCGCGTTCCTGCAGTCGATGACGGTGTTCGGCTCGGCGGCCGTGCTCACGCTCCCGGCCGGCTTTCACACCATGACGACGCGGATCTGGAGCCTTTTCCAGTTTCCGCCGAAGCCGGCGCTTGCGGCGGCAGCCTCGATGCCGATGCTGCTTCTCACGCTCGCGCTGCTGCGCGCGCAGCAGCTCGTCCTCGGCCGCAAAGGCTACGCGCTCATCGGCGGCAAGGGCGCGCGCCGAACGATCGCCCGGCTCGGCGCGTGGAAGTGGGCCGCGCTCGCATTCTGCGCCTTCGTCCTGCTCAACGCGATCGCGCTGCCGTACGGAGCGTTGCTCGACGCCGCCTTCGTGAAGGTCGCGCCGGCGGTGCCGACCTTCGCCAACCTGACGTTCTCGCACGTGCACTTCGTCTTCTTCGAGCTCGACGCGACCCCGCTCGCGCTATGGAACACGATGATCCTGGCGTTCGGCGCGGCGACGGTCGCCACCGCACTCGCGCTGATCGTCGGATACCTGGTCGCACGGCGCGCGGTTCGGGGCTGGCAACTGCTGAGCTTTCTGGCGAGCGCGCCGATCGCGATCCCGAGCATCGTTCTGGGCGTCGGGCTCTTCCTGGCGTACACGAGGCCGCCGCTGCTGCTGTTCGGAACCCTCTGGATCATGCTGATCGCGTTCGTGACGATCGAGTTTCCGGCCGCGTACCAGCAGCTCGTCGCGGTCGCGTCGTCGATCCATCCCGAGCTCGAAGAGGCGGGACGGCTGCTCGGCGCGACACCGCTGCGCGTCTTGCGCGAGATCACCTCGCCGCTCATGCGCAGCGGCATCGTCGCGGCCTGGTGCTTCGTGTTCATCGGCGCGATCCGCGAGATCTCCGCGGCGATCCTGCTCTTCACGGCGCCGACGCGCACGATCGCCGTCGTGATCTACGACCTCAACGAATCCGGCGACACCGGCAGCATCGCCGTGCTGGGCTTGCTGCTGATGATCGTCACGTTCGCCGTGCTGGCGCTCGCCAACCGCGTTCCCGTCATCACCACGGCGGCCGAGGAGTTCCGCGCGTGAGCGGGCCGTTGCAGCTCGGCGTCCTGCTCGGTGACGACATCGGTCTCGAGGTCGTCCCCGAGGCGGTCAAGGTCGTCGAGGCGGCTGCGCGCGCAACGGGGCTGGCGATCGCGTGGACTCAGCTCCCGATCGGACGCCGCGCTTTCGACCAGCTCGGGACGACGCTGCCGGAGGGGACGCTCGAGGCCCTCGAGGTGCTCGACGGCTGGATCCTCGGGCCGATCGGCCACCGTGAGTACCCGAAGGTTCCGGGCGCGATCAACCCGCACCCGATCCTGCGCAAGCACTTCGACCTCTTCGCGAACATCCGGCCGGCGAAGTCCTACCCCACGCTGCCCAGCGTCCATCAGGACGTCGACCTGGTCATCGTTCGCGAGAACAACGAAGGGTTTCAGCCCGACCGCAACGTCGTCGCCGGCTCGGGCGAGTTCCGGCCGACGAACGACGTTACGATCTCGGTGCGCGTCATCACGCGCGCCGGTTCGTCGAAGGTCGCGCGCGCCGCGTTCGAGCTCGCGCGGACGCGCCGCAAGCAGCTCGCCGCAATCCACAAGGACACGGTCTTCAAACTAGGTTGCGGAATGTTCGCCGAGGAATGCCGCGCGCTCGCCGCCGAGTATCCCGACGTCGCGTACGAGGAGGTCATCGTCGACACGTTCGCGATGCGCCTGGCGATGACGCCGCAGGCCTACGACGTCGTCGTCACCACGAACATGTTCGGCGACATCCTTAGCGACGAAGCTGCCGGGCTGGTCGGCGGACTCGGCATGGCCCCCGCGCTCTCGGCCGGACCGCGCCACGCGATGGCGCAGGCGACGCACGGTTCCGCGCCGGACATCGCGGGGCGCAACATCGCCAATCCCTACGCGATGATCGTCTCGGCGCAAATGCTGCTCGACTGGCTCGGCCGCACGAAGGCCGAGCCGCGCGCCACGGCCGCGGCCCGCGCGATCGAGCGCGCCGTCGATGAGACGATCGCAGCACGGGATGCCCTGACGCCCGATCTCGGCGGCAGCGGCACAACGGTCGAGGTGGGCGATGCGATCGCCGCGCGTGCGACCCAGCACGGAACGGTCTGACGACGTGGCGACGCTCGAGCTGCGCAATCTGGTGAAACGCTTCGGTGGCGCGCCGGTCGTCGACGGCGTCGATCTGACGATCCCCGACGGCGCGTTCGTCGCACTCCTCGGACCGTCGGGCTGCGGCAAGACGACGCTGTTGCGGCTCGTCGCGGGGTTCCTGGCGCCCGACGCCGGCGAGATCGCAGTCGGCGGCAGGACGCTGTCCGCGCCGAGCGCGGTCGTCCCACCCGAGCAGCGCGGGATGTCGATGATCTTCCAAAGCTACGCCCTGTGGCCGCACATGACCGTCGAGAAGAACGTCGGGTACGGGCTGCGCTTGCGGCGGCGCTCGCACGAGGAGATCGCGCGACGAGTTGCGACGATCTGCACGGGCGGTGCAACTCGAGACGCTGCTGAAGCGCTATCCCGGCGAGCTGTCCGGCGGACAGCAGCAGGGGGTCGCGCTGGCGCGCGCGCTGGTCGTCGAACCGCAGACCTTGTTGCTGGACGAGCCGCTCTCCAACCTCGACACGAACCTGCGCGAAGAGATGCGCTTCGAGATCCGCCGCTTGCATGACGAGTTCCGCTATACGACCGTCTACGTCACGCACGATCAGGGTGAGGCGATGGCAACGGCCGATCTGATCGTCGTTCTGCGCGCCGGGCGCGTCGAGCAGATCGGCACGCCCGAGGAGATCTACGGCCGGCCGCGCTCCGAGTTCGTGGCGCGCTTCGTCGGCGGGGCGAACGTGCTCCCGGGGCGTTTCGCCGGTCTCGACGTGCCGTTCTCGATCCGCCTCGAAGACGTCGCACTGCTTTGCGCAGCGCCGCCCAACGGCGCCGCACCGATCGAAGGGACCGTCGTGCGGCGGGTGTTCCTCGGCAGCGCACGGGACTATGTGGTCGAAGCCGGCGGCGAGCTGGTCCGCGTTACGACACCGCCGCAGATCGACGTCCAGCCCGGCGAACGCGTCTGGCTCGGCTTCCCGCCCGAGCGCTGCCACCGTCTCGAACCCGTTCCGTCAGGAGGAGAGTGAGATGCTTCGGAATCTGCTTCGGTTCATCGGCTGCGTTGCGGCCACGATCGTCCTGGCGACGCTTGCCCCGGCACGCGTTTCGCCGGCATCATTCCTCGTGCCCGACGTCGCGAAGGCGAAGGCCGAAGGTTTGGTCGTCTTCTACACCTCGGTCGACGTGAGCGTCGCCGAACGTCTCGCGCGCGACTTCCAGTCGAAGTACGGCATCAAGGTACAGGTCGAGCGGACCGGCAGCGAGCGCGTGTTCCAGCGCGTCGGCCAGGAGATGGGCAGCAACCTGCACGTCGTCGACGTCGTCAACACCTCGGACGCCGCGAACTTCCTGGTCTGGAAGAACAGCGGCTGGCTCGCGAGCGTCCGGTTCGAAGAGATCGAACGGTACTGGCCGCCGCAGTTCCGCGACCGCGACGGGACCTTCGCGACCTGGCGCGCGACGCTCTCGCCGATCGCCTACAACGCGTCGCTGGTGAAGTCGTCGGAGGCGCCTGCGAACTGGGCCGATCTGCTCCAGCCGCGCTGGAAGGGCAAGCTCGTCAAGGCGCATCCCGCGTACAGCGGGAGCGAGATGACCGCCGACTACGAACTGATGAAGGCCTTCGGCTGGACGTACCTGCAAAAGCTGGCCGACCAAAAGGTGATGCAGGTCCAGTCGTCGACCGAGCCGCCGAAGGTGCTCAGCCGCGGGGAACAGCCCGTCATGGCAGGCGGCAACGAGTACGTCGTCTTCCAGCTGCAGTCGCAAGGCAGCCCGCTCGTCCTGGTGTATCCGCCTGAAGGAACGCCGTTCGAGACGTCGCCCGCCGCGATCTTCAAGGACGCGCCGCACCCCAACGCAGCCCGCCTCTTCTACCAGTATCTCTTCAGCCGGGAGACGCAGCAACTGCTGGTCGAGTTCGGCGGGCTGCGCTCGGTACGCTCAGGCTTGAAGGAGCCGGCGAATCGGGTCCCGATTACGCGCATCCGGCTCTTCCGCGACGACCCGCAGGGCGTGCTCAAGACGAGCGACGAGATGAAGACGAAATATGCCCAGTACTTCGGAACCTGAGCCGGCGACCGGCGTCGCCGGCGCATTCGCCGCCGGGATCGGCGCGCTCGCCCGCGCACCGCTTCCGCCGCCGATCGCGCACGAGGCGAAGTGCGCGCTGGCGAACGTGCTGGGATTGGCGATCGGAGATCGGAAGAGCGTC
>CALEOJ010000042.1 GCA_937910425.1 uncultured candidate division WPS-2 bacterium | reverse complement strand
CTGGAGGACTCGTATGTCCAGAACGTTCGCGACCGCGTCTGCCGCGGCGTGCGTCGCCGCCCTCCTCGCCGGCGCGTCGACCGCGCCGCTCACCGCCGCGCCTGAACCGCTCAAGCTGGCCGCGATCCTTTCGACCAGCGGCCCGTCGGCGCCGCTCGGCGTCCCGGAGATGAACGCGGTGAAGCTCGCCGAGCGCGAGATCAACGCGCACGGCGGGATCGACGGCCGGCAGATCCACTTCGACATCGTCGACGACGGCGCGAAAGCCGACGTCGCGGCGCAGCTCGCGACGCAGATGATCGCCAGCGGACACGTCGCGATCTTCTGCGGCACACGCACCGACACCAGCATCGCGGTCGCGCGCGTCACCGGCGCCGCGAACGTACTGCAGGTCTACACCACGCCGACCGAGTCGGTGTGGCACACGCAGCGCGGCGTCGTGAAGAACGTCTTCCAGGTGAACCCGCGCGACCAGCTCGAAGCGATCGCGCTGCTCTCGTTCGCGAAATCGCGGCTCAAGGTGAAGACGCTCGGGATCCTGCACGACGAGAACCTGTACGGCAGCGGCGGCGCGGCGATCGCGACCGCCGAGGCGAAGGCGCTGGGGATGCAGGTCGTCGGCGACGAGTCGTACCCGGGGACGGCGACCGACTTCACGCCGCAGATCGTCAAGCTGCGCGACGCGAAGCCCGACGCGATCGTCCTGTGGGGCGCGACCACGACCCCCGGCCTCGCGATCCGTTCGGCGCGGACGCTCGGCGTGAAGCTGCCGATCCTCGGCTCGTCGGGGATCCTCTCGCCGGCGATCCTGAACGTCGCGGGCGGCGCAGCGGCCGGCGACGTGTACTCCGCCTCGCCGTTGGCGGGGGCGCCGAGCGCCGAACAGCGCGCGTTCGCCGACCTGTACGACAAGGAATACCATCTCCCGGTCGTCTCGTTCGCGGCGAACGGCTGGGACGCAGCGCAGATCATCGCCGCCGCGCTGCGCGACGCGCACGGCAAGACCGACGGCACGAGCCTTGCGAACGCGCTCGAAGCCGGCCGCTCGATACCGCTCTCCGACGGCACGTTCAAGTTCTCGCCGAGCGACCACAACGGGCTCGTCCCCGGCGACGTGCACATCGCGATGGCGCGCAACGGGAGTTGGGGCAGCCCCTGAGCGTTCGCGCCGCGCGCGGCGCGAGGTAGCCGTGCTCCAGCTGCTGATCGCCGGTCTCACCGTCGGCAGCGAGTTCGCGCTGATCGCGCTCGGGATCCACATCATCCTGCGCGCAACGCGGGTGGTGAACTTCGCGCAAGGTGAGTTCTCGATCGTCGGCGGGCTGATCGCGCTGACGTGCGTCGAGGCACTGCACGTGAACGCGTGGTTCGCGCTTGCCGGTGCGACGCTCGCCGGGTTCGTGCTCGGCCTCGTCTTCGAGATCGCCGTGCTGCGGCCGGCCGGGCGCACCGGCGAAGCGGGCGTGACGATCGCGACGATCGGCGCGGTCTTCGTGCTGCTCTACGGCCACGCGCTCGTCCCCGGCTGGGGCTCCGACCCGCATCCGCTGCCGGGGTTCGGCGGCCCGGCGAGCGGGGCGCTCGAGGTCGGCGGCGCGATGGTGCAGGTGCAGTCGCTGTGGGTCTTCGCGCTGCTGATCGTCGCGCTCGCGGCGCTGTACCTGTTCTTCGAGCGCACGTACTACGGCAAAGTGATCCGCGCCGCGGCCGAGAACCCGCTCGGCGCGCGCTTAGTCGGGATCGACGTGAACTCGGCGCGCGCGGTCAGCGTCGCGCTGGGGATCGCGCTCGCCGCATACGGCGGCACGATCATCGGACCGATCACGCTGGTCGGCGGCGCGGCCGGCTTCGCGCTCACGATCAAGGGGTTCGTCGCCGCGATCGTCGGCGGCCTCGAGTCGCCGGTCGGCTGCGTCGCCGGCGGGTTCGTCGTCGGCGTGCTGCAGGTCTTCCTGCAGTCGCGAATGTCGTACGATGTCGCCGACCCGGTCGTCTACTCGGTGCTGCTGCTGATGCTGCTCGTCCGGCCGCAGGGACTGTTCGGCCGCCGCGACGCGGTGCTCGATTGACCGCGCGCCTGCGCGACGATGCGCGCATGCTCGCCGTCTTCGCCGCGGCCGTCATCCTGTTCGGCGTGCTCGCACAGCGCGATGCCGGGCTCGTGCAAGCCGGAACCTACGTCGCGATCTTCGCGCCGGCGGCGATTGGGCTCTCGATCCTGCTCGGGAACGTCAATCAGATCTCGGTCGGGCAGGCCGGGTTCTTTGGGATCGGCGCGTACTCGGTCGGGTATCTTACGGTCGACCGCGGCTGGCCGTTCTGGACCGCCGCACCGCTCGGGATCGCGCTCGCCGCGGCGACCGGCGTCGGCCTCGGTTTCGTCGCGCTGCGCTTTCGCGGCCACTACCTTGCGATGGCGACGCTCGCGTTCGGGTTGATCGCGGCCGGCGTCTTCCATGCGGCGCCGTTTCTCGGGCACGCGAGCGGTGTCACCGGGATCCCGTATCCGCAGGCGGGACCGCTGACGATCAGCGGTCATGCTGCGTACTGGTTCGCCTGGATCGTCGCCTTCGCCGTTGCACTGCTCTCGCTGGGCCTGCTGCGCGGGCGCGCCGGCCGCGCGTTCGAGGCGATCCGCAACGACGAGCTCGCCGCGGAGACGATCGGGATCCCGACGCGGCGTTACAAAATCCTCGCGTTCGCATACGCCGGCGCGCTCGCCGCCGCCGGCGGCGCGACGTTCGCGGCGTTCCTCGGTTTGGTCAATCCCGACGCGGTCGGGATCGCGCTCTCGGTCGACATCCTGTTGATGGTCGTGCTCGGCGGGAGCGGCCTCATCTCCGGCGCGCTGTTCGGCGCGGCGCTGATCGGCTACCTGAACGTCGTCGGACATCAATACGACAACTGGCGCGAGGTCGGCTACGGCGCGGTCGTCGTGCTGTGCGTGATCTT
>CALEOJ010000041.1 GCA_937910425.1 uncultured candidate division WPS-2 bacterium | reverse complement strand
GAAACCGCCGAGGATCGCGAGCGAGGTGAGGCGCGTCCCGAGCAGCGGGTAGAGCCCCGCGTCGGCGTGCGTCTGGGCCAGCGCGATAAAGAAGAAGCCGAAGGCGGCGCCCGGGCGCCGCCGCGACCGCGAGCACGACGACCATCAGGGCTTAGCGCTGTTTCGGGTCGAGGGCGTCCCGCAGCCCGTCTCCGAGCAGGTTGAAGCCGAGGACCAGCACCGTGATCGAGACGCCGGGGAAGATCAGAGCCCACGGCGCCGAGAGCCAGTAGTCGCGCGCGTCGTTCAGCATCGCTCCCCATTCCGGGGCCGGCGGTCGCGCGCCGAGCCCCAGGTACGAAAGCCCGGCGGCCTCGAGCTCGGCGGTCGCGACGCCGAGCGTCGCTTGGACCAGCAGCGGGGCCAGGATGTTGGGGAGGACGTGGCGGGCGAGAATCGCCGGCGCGGCCGCGCCGATCGCCCGGGCCGCCTCCACGTACTCGTGCTCCTTGACGGCCAGGACCGACGAGCGCGCGAGCCGCGCATATTGAGGGACGTAGACGATCCCGACCGCCAGCATCAGATTGTTGATGCTCGGTCCCAGGATGGTCGTGATCCCGATGGCGAGGATGATCGACGGGAATGCCAGCATGACGTCCATCGCCCCCATCAGAAGCGCCTCCGTCCGCTTCCCGGCGTAGCCCGCGACCAGCCCGATCAGGGTCCCCGCAGTGATCGCGAGGCCGACCGCTACGAAGCCGATCCGAATCGAGATCCGCGCCCCGAACAGGATCCGCGCGAAGACGTCCCGGCCGAGCTTGTCCGTCCCGAACCAGTGCGCTCCGGACGGTGCCTGCGCGCCTTGGGCGACGTTCTGTGCGAGCGGATCGCTCGTTGCGACCAGCGGTGCGCAGACCGCCAGCACCACGATCAGGACGACGACCGCCGCGCCCGCCACGGCGCCGGGAGCGCGCCGGTACCGCCGCCACACGTCGGCCGCGAAGGTCCGGGAAGGCGGCTCCGAGACGGCCGCGGCTTCGAGCTCGGTCGGGGTCGGCACGGCGGTCATCGGTACCGGCCCGGGTGTACGGAACTCGGCCGGCAATGCCTTTGTGGCCGAGTGTCCGTTCTCTGGCAGTATTAGGAGGAGATTGGAACCGGCGGCAAGCACCGTTCCCCCAGCAACTCTTAAGGTTGCCATCACCCACTTCCCAACGAGGTAGTGCGTTTGCTCCATGCGCTTACGCATCGCACCAAGGCCGGACTGCGGAGCGCCCTAGCGCTCACGCTACTCCTGGCGTTCGTGCTGTGCAACACGCCGGCGGCGTTCGCGCAAGTTATCACCGGGACGATCCAAGGCACCATCACATCCAGCCAGGGAAATACGAAACTGGCCGGCGTGCAGGTGACTGCGGTGGCTCCTTCCGGTCGATACCTAGCGACGACCGATACCAACGGATTCTTTAGCATGAACGGCGTTACGCCGGACACGTATTCAGTCTCGCTCAGCCGCACCGGCTACGAGACGTTTACGATATCGGGCGTAACGGTCGTCCAGGGCCAGATCGCGAACGTCTCGACGGCCCTCAATCAATCACTGCAGCGCATCGGCCGCACGCAAGCGCGTAGCACGACCGGCGCGTTCCAGCCCACGCAGACCAGTGACACGTACAACGTGGGTACGCAGCAGATCACGACCACTCTGGGCAAGCAGGGCGGGAACAGCGAGTCCAACCTGCTCGCCTCGATCCCCGGCGCCTCCTTCGACTCCAGCGGCTATCCGGTTCTCCGCGGCGGCCGTGAATACGAGGAAGGCTTCCAGTACGAAGGGATCGACTACACCGACGCCTTCACGCACCAGTTCGTCAACTCGCTGATCCTCAACGGCGCGTCGAACTTCCAGGTCTCGCCGGGCGCCGGCGATGCGTCGATCGGCAACGTCGGGACCGGCTCGATCAACGTCGTCGCAAAGCGCGGCACGCATCCCGCCTTCGGACAGCTCGAGGGCAACTTCCTCGCCGGATACTTTGCGCACGAGGCCCGTGGCGAGTACGGCTGGGGCAGCGCCAACGGGCGCTACTCCGACTACGCTTCCGTCGACATGGCGCGCTCGTCACGCTACTACGGAGCCCCCGGCGCCGACCCACTGCTGATCGGTCAGTTCTTTAACGGACGCAGCTACCAGTGGATCAACGACGTGGTCAACAACTTCGTCTATAAGTTCGGCAAGGACAACAACCAGTCGGCGCAAGCGTTCTACAACAACACGCAGTTCGACTTGCGTCTCGGCTACGGGATACCCGGCACGGGCCTCCCGTACAAGGACACCGACGCGTACTACCTCGCGAATGCGCGGGCCACGTTCGGCCTCACGAACGGGCAGATCCAAGCGGTGATGCCGTTCACGCCCGGTCAGCAATTCCTGGGCGACGTGGTCGGCGGCCCCAACCAGCGCAACGCCATCAACTACAACCAGCCCGACGAGACGATGAAGCTACAGTATTCGATCTCGCCGGACGCGACCACGTTCTTGACGGCGAAGTTCTATAAGATCAATTCCGTGTCGCTGTTCGACTTCCCGTACTACAGCACGAACACGGTCGTCTTCGGTGACATCAATTCGCTCCAGGGCGGTACGACCAACGGGGTCGCGCTCGATGGCACCAAGCAGCTCGGTTCGAAGAACCTCCTCGGCTTCGGCGGCAAGTACAACTACTTGCATCCGGTCTATACCCAGCGCTCGGCTGCAACCTCGCTGTTGGCGTTCGGCGGGGGCGGCAACGGCTTTGAAGCGGCGGACTTCTACCGCTCGGACACGTGCCCGTTCGGCAGCACCGTGAGCCCGGTGTTCGACCCGGCGACCAGCACCTGCGGGTACATCACGCAGTTCATGCCGGCGTACCAGCTCGGGACCGCTAACTGCCCCGGCGTGAACTCGCCGGCGCAGATCTGCCCGGCCGCGGGATCGCTTCCTTTCGCGGTGCAGCTGCCGTACTCCGACGAAGGCACCAGCACCAACCGCCAGGACTGGTCGATCTACCTCAAGGACTCCTACTCGCCGACGGATCGGCTGAAGATCGATGTCGGGTTCCGGCTCGACGCCGCGAACTGGCGCAAGCCGGCATGCACGATCCAGTGGTGCCTGCCGACCTCGTTCACGACCGATGCGGCGGGTACGCCGACGAGCTTCGCGTTCAACTACGATGCCAGTACATCGCAGCCGCGAGTCTGGCAGCCGCGTCTGGCGATTGCGTGGCAGGCGACGCGGAACGACGCGCTGCGGTTCAGCTACGGCCGCTCCGTGCAGTTCCCCGCGATCGCGCAGGTCGACGTCACCGGCCAGGCTACGGCGTACAGCGCGTTCGCGAACATCCCGTCGTACGACGTGAACACCGGCACGACGGCGCAGTTCTGCAGCGTCGCCAATGTCGCCGGCGGCCCGCTCGGCGCGTTCCAGGCTCCCTGCTCGAGCTATGCCCAACAGCTCTTCTGGGACAACCAGGCGGCGATCCTCGGGATTCCGATCACGCCGCTGAAGCCCGTCACCTACAACAACTTCGACTTCTCGTACTCGCACCTGTTCCCGCATCAGGTGTCCGTCAAGGTCACTCCGTTCTACAACAAGTCGTTCAACCAGATCGCCTCGACGGCGCAGCAGATCGTCAAGAACGGCGTGCCGCTGACCGACATCAACGGCAACCCGATCCTCGGGCCGGCCGTCAACTCGAATCTCGGCAAGAGCCAGATCATGGGCACCGAGTTCCTCCTCACGAAGGAGGCCGCATACGGCCTCTCCGGTTCGCTCTCGCTGACGTATCAGAACGAGTTCTCGAACGTCGTCCCGACGAGCCCGAGCGAGGACTTCTTCCCCTCGATCCCGCCTGCGTCGTTGCAGCTCGGGAACCTGTACCGCGTCGGTTTCCTCTCGCCGTTCGTCGGCGCGCTCACTTTCCAGGAGCGCACCCGCAGCGGCTGGCGGATCAACCCGGTGATCTACTACAACCGCGGCTATCCGATCAGCCCGGGCTTGCTCACGGCAAACTACGTGAACGGCCAGCCGTTCAACTTGCCCAATACGAACATCACGAACTCTACGCAGCTCGGTGCCGCGGCAGGCGCGGACCGCTACGTCGACCCGCGTAATCCGGGCTCGATGTTCGCTCCGAACATCGCCGCCACGCGTGGGACCGCGGATGCTAACTCGGCGGGCGGCATTCTGACCTCCGCGCGGTTCACGCCGGTGAACCTCACCGTCGAATACCAGTCGCCGCGCAATCCGCGGGCCGGCACGATCGGTGCGCAGATATTCAACGTGTTCAACCAGATCTACGGACTGCCCGCACTGAGCACCCGGTACCAGCCGATCGCGACGGGCGTCGCGGGCCCATACTCCGGTTACAGTTCGTCGGCGAACCAGGTTCAGCCGAACTACTACGGGATCACGAACAACTTGCCGTTCCGCGGCGGGAACGCGGCCTATCTGTTAACCCCGAACGCAATTCCGCGTACGGTCCAATTCTACTATCAGCTGAACCTATAGGAGGACGTGTGCGCGCAGTTTATAGAGCGCTCGGAGCCGTCGGGGGGATCGCGATCCTCTCGGCGTGCACGAGCGGACAATCCGCGATCCAACCGGCCGCGACTGCGGTCAACGTGCAAAATACGTCGACGCTGCAGTTCCGCGTCGGCACGGCCAACTATCAGGGGACGACGTACCTCAACACGGTCGTGACGTTCCGGCAGGCGAACGGGCTGTCGGCGACCCTGTTCAACACCCCGACGATCACCGGCCCGGCCGGGTTCGTCGTGGCCGGTTGCCCGGCGGTCAGCGGGAATGCGTGTGTCGACAACGGCACCAACCAAATCAGCGGGACGCCACCGACGCAGCCGGGTACGGTTGCGGTGGTGACGACGTTCGCTCAAACCGGCGGTGCGTTCGCGTACGGCTTCGCGCCGGCGAACTCGGCGACCACGGGCGCGGCCAACTACTCGAAGGTCAGCACGTCGTCGACCGAAGTCGCGGGGGTGAGCGTAACGAACTCATACACCCAGCCGATCTATCTCCCGGCGGCGGGGAAGCTTCCGTTCATCCTCGGACCGCCGGCAGTTCCGGACTTTCACCCCTTAAGTCTCGGATTTCCGGCGGGCTTCGCGGGCTACGACTCGGGCTTCGTGATGTTTGCCGTCACGCCGGTCGCGGGTGTCTACGCGTTCAACCTGACCGTCCCGAGCAGCACCATCGGCCAGAACTCAGCCGTCTTCAACACGACGGCGACCCTGGCCAGCGCCGTGCCGCTGGCCGCCATCCCCGGTCCGGTGGTCGGTGGTGGGGCCGGCGCGGCGATCACGGTGACGGTCGGGCCGGCTCCGGCCGGCGCGACGTCGCGCGTGATCTACGTCGCCGACCGGGCCAGTGCGGGGAGCCCGATCGGCAATCAGTTCTTCGCGTTCAACGCGGGAGCGGCGGGCGGAACGTTCTCCGTGCCGACCGCGACCCTCACCACAGGAGATCGGTTCACGGCCTGGGTCGTCGCGGCGGACTTTGACATCGTCGGTGGCGCTCAGCCGGGCAACGTCAGCACGGCCCCGGCGCTGCCGGCGCAAACAGACGTCACCGTCTCGCCGATCTCCCCGCTTCCTCCGGCTCTGCCAATCACGTTCTGAGCGCGACGCGCTCTTGACCACGGAGGGCGGTCCCACGGGGCCGCCCTCTTTTTTTGTCATCGCGCAGGCTGGTCTGGAGGCGTGATACTCGAATGAGCATGCCTGTGCGAACAACCGACCGCGCCCTCCACGCCATCGAGGCGAAGCTCGAGGCCGGAATCTCGCTCGACCTCGACGACGGCCTCGTCCTGTTCCGGACCGGCGATATCCACACGCTCGGTCGGCTTGCTAAAGCGGCAAAGGAGCGAAAGAGCGGCCAGAGCGTCTACTACGTCTTGAACCGCTACATCAACTCGACCAACGTCTGCTACGCCAACTGCACGTTCTGCTCGTTCGCGCGCAGCGAGAAGGATGCGGACAAGGTTCGGATGTCGGCCGACGAGGTCGTCGCAAAAGCGCTCGAGACCGGGACCAACTTCAACCAGATCCACATCGTCGGCGGTCACGACCCCCGCCAGCTCACGCTCGACTACTGGCTGCCGCTGATGCGCCGTTTCAAGGAGCTGCTGCCGCACGTGCAGCTTTCGCTCTTCACCGCGGCGGAGATCGACTACATGGCGCGCCGTCACCGCCTCTCGTACGACGAGATCTGCGGGCGCCTCCGCGAGGCTGGGTTGGACAACGTCAACGGTGGCGGGGCCGAAGTCTTCAGCGAGCGTTTCCGAGCGGAGGTCTGCGCGAACAAGGTCGACGCGGCGCACTGGCTCGAGATCCACGAGACGCTGCACCGCCACGGCGTCGCGTCCAATGCGACGATGCTGTACGGTACGATCGAGACGCTCGCCGAGCGCGTCGAGCATTTGATCATGCTGCGCGAGTCGCAGCGGCGCGCGCCGGGCTACAACGCGTTCATCCCGCTCGCGTTCCACCCCGACGGCAACGCGCTCTCGCATCACGGCTGGACCGCCGGGCTCGACGACATCCGGATGTTCGCCGTCGCGCGCCTGATGCTCGACAACTTCGACCATATCAAGGCGTACTGGATGATCCAAGGGCTGAAGGTCTGCCAGCTGGCACTGGAGTTCGGCGCCGACGACATGGACGGGACGCACGGCTCGACCGACGAGGAACGCATCTATCACAGCGCCGGGACGAGCTCGGGCCAGTACGTCGACGACCGCGAGTTCCGGCGCCTGATCGAAGAGGCCGGCTACGTCGCGGTGCGCCGCAACTCGACCTACGAGACGTTCCCGCACGACTGGAAGCCCGAGGACGTCGCTTCCGGCTTCGCCGGAAGCTCTCGCGCTCGGCCTGCGGCCGAGCCGCCCGTGCCGGCGTGATGCGTTCGAGACTTCGCTACGGTAGGATCGCGTACGTCAACGTCGCGCCGGTTGAGACGGCGTTCGACGTTGGCGCCGTCGCACGCGACGTCGAGGTCTTCGGCGCCGTTCCAACCGAGTTGAACGCGGCGATGTCGGAGGGCCGGATCGACGCCGGTGCGATCAGCGCCGCACACTATCTCGCGCACCGCGATCGGTTCGCGCCGCTCGCCGACCTGTGCATCGCTGCCGACGGGCCCGTGCGAACGGTGCTGTTCGTCTCGCCGAAGCCGCCGGCGCTGCTCGGTGAATCGACGGTCGCGGTGACGTCCCACTCCGCTTCCGGGAGGGCGCTGCTCGCTGCGCTGCTGAGCGGGTTTCGCGACGTCCGTCCGCGCTACGAGGTCGTCGACGACGCGCTCGCGGCCGCGCGCGCGGGGTGTCCCGCGCTCGTGATCGGCGACGATGCGCTCGTCGCGCGCGCGGAGCTGCCTCCAGCGCAGATTCACGACCTCGGTGAAGCTTGGCGTGCGTGGACCGGCCTTCCGTTCGTCTTCGCGATCTGGGCCGTGCGGCGCGACGTGCTTGCCGAGCAACCGCTGCAGGTTGCGGCGTTGACGGACGCGCTGATCGCCGCGCGCGCGTGGGGTGAGACCAACCGCGAAGCGGTGATCGACGCCGCGATCGCTCAACGACCGTACCATCGCGGCCTGTATCAAGACTACTTCAGCCGGCTCTCGTACCGCCTCGACGAGCGCGCCGGCCAAGGCCTCGAGCGCTTCTCCACCCTCTTCATGCCTCGAGATGACGAAATTCATGTCGCTCGCTGACGTTCTCGATCGCGCCGCCGCCGGCGGGCGCATCTCGCTCGACGAAGGCGTACGGCTCTACCGCGAGGCGCCGCTGCACGACCTCGGCGCCGCCGCGCACGCGCGCCGGATGGCCATGTACCCGACCAGCGACGTGACGTACGTCGTCGACACGACGATCAACTACACGAACGTGTGCAACGTGCACTGCACGTTCTGCGCGTTCTTCCGGCCCGAGCACCACGGCGAAGGCTACACGATGTCGCACGACAAGGTGCTCGAGCGCGTGCGCTTCGCCGCCGACCAGGGCGCGACGCAGATCATGATCCAGGGCGGCGTCAACCCCGAGCTGCGGATCGAATGGTTCGAGGACTTGTTCCGCCGCGTCGCCGCCGAGTACCCGAAGGTCGATATCCACTCGCTCTCCGTCTCGGAGATCGCGGGCCTGGCGAAGATCGAGGAGCTGCCGGTACGCGAGGTGCTCGTGCGGCTGAAAACCGCCGGGATGAAGTCGCTGCCCGGCGCGGGCGCCGAGATTCTGGTCGAGCGTGTGCGCAAGCGGATCAGCGCGCGCAAGATCGTCCCCGATGGCTGGATCGGTGTGATGCGCGAGGCGCAGCTGCTCGGGATGCCGACGACCGCGACGATGATGTTCGGTTCGATCGAGACCGATGAAGAGCGCGTCGCGCACATGCAGGTGATCCGGGATCTCCAGGACGAGACGCACGGCTTCACGGCGTTCATCCCGTGGTACTACGTGCCGTACAAGACGCCGCTGCGCGGCCGCGAGGCGAGCGGCCTGGAGTACCTGCGCGTGCTCGCGGTCTCGCGGCTGTTCCTGGACAACGTTCCGCACCTCCAAGCGTCGTGGCTGACGCCAGGCTTGAAGCTCGGACAGCTCGCCCTGTTCTACGGCTGCGACGACATGGGCGGGACGATCATCGAGGAACAGGTCGTCCACGACGCCGGGAGCACCAACGAGGCGACGCGCGCGCAGGTCGAGGAGATCATTTGCGGCGCCGGATTCCAGCCGGTCATCCGCGACACGTACTGGAACCTGCGCTCGGATCTGGCGCTCGCGACGGCGTAAACCCGTCCGCGAGCGCGGCGTCAGGAGGTCTCGCGGATCGTCGCGGCCCCGATCACTTCGATGCCGTCGCGGTCGAAGAGTGCGACCAGCTGTCCCGGCGTCACCGCGCGGTGGGGCTCCTCGAACGCGAGTCGCACGGTGGCGCCGCCGTCTTCGAGCCGCGCGTCGGCGGGGACGAGCTTCGCGCGGTAACGGGTCATCGCGAGCACCCCGGCCCGGCCGCCGGCGAACCGTTCGGGCCGGATCAAGTTGACCTCGTCGGCGACCAGGCCGTCGACGCCGAGCTCGTCGTCACGGCCGATCACGATCGTGTTCGTCGCGGCGTCGATCCGGGTGACGTAGCGCGGGGCCGCACCGGCGGGGAGGCCGCGCCGCTGGCCGACGGTGTAGCCGCCGATCCCCGCGTGCGTCCCGACGTGCTCGCCGGCGGTCGTCAGGACGGCTCCCGGGCGCGCGGTCTGCGGTGCGAGCCGCGCCAGGATCTCGCGGTAATCGCCGCCCTCGACGAAGCAGATGTCCTGCGATTCGCTCTTCTCCGCGACCGGCAGGCCCAGGCGCACGGCGTGCCCTCGCGTCTCCTCTTTCGTCATTTCTCCAACCGGAAGCAGCAACCGGTCGAGCTGGGCCGGAGTGAGCTGGGCGAGCGCGTACGCCTGATCCTTCGGCGAGTCGCCGCGGAACAGGTGCGGCCCGTCCGAAGCGTGCTCGAGCCGCGCGTAGTGGCCGGTCGCGACCCAGCGCGCGCCGAGCCGGTCGGCGTACGCGCGGAGCGTCCCGAGCTTGACCTCGTTGTTGCAAGAGACGCACGGGTTCGGCGTGCGCCCGTCTGCATAGTCGCGCACGAAGCGCTCGATCACGCCGCGCCGGAACGTCTCCTCGAAGTCCAGGACGTAGTGCGGGATCCCCAGGGCCGCCGCGCTGCGGCGCGCGTCGTCGAAGTCGTCCGCACCGCAGCACGAACGGGCATGCGGCGCTTTCGTCGGCGCGTACATCTTCATCGTCACGCCGACTACGTCGTAGCCCGCTTCCTTGAGCAGCCCCGCCGCAACCGCCGAATCGACGCCGCCGCTCATCGCGGCGACCACGCGTGTCCGTTCGCTCATCGTCTCTACCGTGTAACCGCGTACCAGGAGAACCGGGTGCACCCGCTAAGGTTCGACGTCATGCCTGCGCTCGGAGAGGAGTTCCGAAGCGCGCGGGAAGCGCGCGGAATCACGCTTTCGGAAGTCGCCGAACAGA
Organism: uncultured candidate division WPS-2 bacterium; assembly: GCA_937910425.1. Taxonomy (GTDB): domain Bacteria; phylum Vulcanimicrobiota; class Vulcanimicrobiia; order Vulcanimicrobiales; family Vulcanimicrobiaceae; genus Vulcanimicrobium. The sequence goes on along the minus strand of CALEOJ010000041.1, from coordinate 4,175 downwards.
TCCACATCCGTTCGGTGTATCTCAACGCCATCGAGAACGAGGAATGGGCGGCGATCGGCGCACCGGTCTACGTGCGCGGGTTCATCCGCACCTACGCGCGGTTCCTCGGTCTCGACGCGGAGGACGCGGTCGGCCGCTTCAACGAGTCGGCGCCCGCCGAGCGGTCGACCTCGACCGCTTCGGTGAGCCTCGACGAGCGTGAGGGCTCCGGGCTCTCGATCTGGGCCGTGCTCGGAACGCTGGTCGCGCTCGCTCTGGTCGGGTTCGTCGCCTACGAGTACTGGCAGTACGTGCAGGGCGGCAGTGGAAGAGCCCCGGTCGCCGCGGCCACCGCGACTCCGCAACCGCGCGCGGCGGCGAGCGGTTCCCAGACTCCGGCTCCCGCCGGTTCCGGCTCGCCTTCGGCCGAGCCGAGCGCGACGACGGCTTCGACCGGGCGCCACCAGATCGCGATCCTGCTCACCCAACGCTCCTGGCTGCGGGTCAGCATCGACGGCAATACCCAGCTCCAAGGGATCTTTCCGGCCGGGACCGCCCGGACGTTCACCGGAAGTGTCGCGGACGTTCGAGCGGGGAACGCCGGAGGGGTCACGGTCGCGTTGAACGGTCGCCCGCCCGTACCGATGGGTAAAGACGGCGACGTCGTCGAGCAACGCTACCCTCTCTGACCGTCAGGACACACCTTTCATGGCTTCCGAATCCTCGTTCGACGTCGTCTCTCGCGTCGATCCGCAGGAGCTCGACAACGCGCTGAACCAGGCGCGCAAAGAGATCACCGGGCGGTTCGACTTCAAGCACTCGATCGCGTCGATCGAGAGCGACGAGAAAACGATCACCGTCCTGGCCGACGACGAGATGAAGCTGCGCAACGTGATCGACATCATTCAGTCGAAGGCGGTCAGGCGCGGGATCGACCTCAAGGCGCTCGACCTCTCGAAGCCGGCCGAGGCCGCCTCCGGGTCGAGCTTGCGGCAGAAGATCGCGATTCGCGCCGGGATCCCGAGGGACAAGTCCAAAGCGCTCATGGACGCGATCAAGACGTCGAAGCTCAAAGTTCAGGCACAGTACCAGGACGAGCAGATTCGCATCTCAGGCAAATCCAAGGACGATCTGCAAAAGGTACAACAGTTGCTCAAGGGGATGGACTTCGAGCTGCCGCTGCAGTTCGTCAACTACCGGTGAATACAGCTACTGCAAAACGGCCCCAAACGGTCTCGTTCGTCTCGCTGGGTTGCGCGAAGAACCTCGTCGACAGCGAGGTGATGATCGCGAAGCTCGGCGCCGCCGGATGGCTGCTCGTGCCCGACGCGGACGACGCCGACGCGGTCGTGATCAACACGTGCGCCTTTATCGATCCCGCCAAGGCGGAGTCGACCGAGACGATCCTGGAGCACGCGGAGCGCAAGCGCGCCGGGCAGCAGCTGATCGTCGCCGGCTGTCTCTCCCAGCGTTTCGGCCAAGAGCTGCAGTCGCTGATCCCGGAGATCGACGGCGTCGTCGGTACCGGTGCCTACGCTTCGATCGTCGAGCTGCTCGATGACGCGCGGGCGGGAAAGCGGCCGGTGCGGCTGGACTTTGAAGCCGAGCCCGAGCACGATTTCCTTCCGCGACTGATCACGACGCCGTCAGCGACGGCGTACTTGAAGATCGCCGAAGGGTGCGATCACCCGTGCACGTTCTGCATCATTCCGAAGCTGCGCGGGGGCTTCCGCTCGCGCTCGGCGGAGTCGATCCTGGCCGAGGCGCGTGCGCTCGCGGCGGGCGGTACGAAAGAGTTGATCCTGATCGCGCAGGACACCTCGATGTGGGGACGCGATCGCGGCTGGCGCCGCGGCGGCCTCGCCGATCTGCTTCGCCGTCTCGACCGCATCGACGGGATCGAGTGGATTCGGCTGCTGTACCTCTATCCGGCGACGGTCGATTCCGAATTGATCGACGCGATGGCCGAGCTGCCGAAGGTGTGCCCGTACATGGACATGCCGCTCCAGCATGTGAGCGCGCCGGTGCTGCGCCGGATGCTGCGGCCCTCGAACGGTGCGCGGTATCTCGAGATCATCGAAGATTTCCGGCGGCGCGTCCCCGGGATCACGATGCGCTCGACGTTCATCGTCGGCTTCCCGGGCGAGACCGAGGCCGACGTCGCGGAGCTCGAGCGATGGATCGAGCGCGCCGAGCTCGACCGGGTCGGCTTCTTCACGTACTCGCGCGAAGAAGGCACGCCGGGCGCCGACCTGCCGGACCAGCTTTCGGAGCGCGAGAAGCGCCGCCGCTTACTCCGGCTGCGCGACGCTCAGCGTCGCGCGTCCGAGCGCGCGCGCGCGAAGCGGGTCGGTCAAACGGTGCGCGTGCTGGTCGAAGAGCGCCGTACGCTGCGCTCGACCGACCCGCTCGCGGTGGGGCTGCGCTCGCGCGACGTCCTCGTCGGCCGCTCGACGGGTGAAGCTCCCGGCGTCGACGGAGGGATCGCGTTTCGCGGCGACGCGCCGGTCGGCGCGTTCGTCGAGGTTCGACTCGACGGCAACACCGCGTTCGATTTCTACGGTTCGCTCGTTCAGGCGGAGGTCGTGGCATGAGCAAACATCTCGTCGCCGATACGCCGCCTCCGGCGCCGCCGAACGACCGGCCGCGACGCCGCTCGGATCCGCCGCCGCCCGGTGGACGCGAGTCGCACGGCTGGAAGACGCTATTCTCCTACCTCCTGGGCGCGCTGCTCATCCTGGTCGGCGGCTTCTTCGCGCTCGTGGCATATCGCATGGTCTCTACCGGCGAAGACCTCCAGACGAGCATCAGTAGGACCCTACCGGCCCCCGCGCCGCCTCCGGCGATGGTGTTCGGCAAGGAGCGCATCTACGTGATGCTGCTCGGGATCGACTTCAACACCGACGACAAGGGCATGCAGTACTCGAAGGGCGCGCGCAGCGATACGATCATGGTCGCGGGGCTCGACTTCCCGTCGAAGGCCGTGAAGCTGATCTCGATCTTGCGCGATAGCGCAGCGACGGTCGGCGGTCGCGAAACGAAGATCAACGAAGCGTACGCGGTCGGCGGCGCCAAGCTCTCCGATCAAGTGATCGGCGATTTCCTGGGGCTTCCGAAGAACGAGCGGGGAACGAGCTTCGATCGCTACATCGTCGTGAACGCGAACGGCTTGAAGGACTTCGTGAACGCGATCGGCGGGATCGAAGTCCCGGTCACCGAGACGATGGACTACGATGACAACTGGGGACACCTGCACATCCATTTCAAACCGGGCTTGCAGCACATGAACGGCGAACAGGCGATGGGGTACACCCGTTTCCGCCACGATGCCTGCAGCGATCTCTGCCGCACGCAGCGCCAGCAGCAGATCATCCGTATCACGATCGCCAAGCTGAAGTCTCAGAAGCTCAACGACCTGCTGCACATCGGGCCGCTGATCGGCGCCTTGAACAAGAACATCATGACGAACCTGACGTTCGACGAAGAGAAGTCGCTGGCGTGGCATTTCAAGGACGTCAACTTGGCCGACGTCAAGGCCGAGACGCTCAAGTACGTCAGGGTGACGGCGGACGAGGTCGTCATCCCCGATGCCGCGCAAAAGTCGCAGCTGGTGGCGTCGCTGCTGGGCGCGTACGGGAACGTCACGCCGCCTCCGGCGAGCGCGATCCAGGCGGTAAGACCGTCGACCGTGCACGTCATCGTGCAGAACGGGAGCGGCATCTCCGGGCTCGCTACGGCAGTCTCCGCGAAGCTCACGAAACTCGGGTACGTCGTCGACGCGGTTCAGAACGCGGACACCTTCGGCTACGACACCACCCAGATCCGTACCGCGGCGAAGGTGCCGAACGTCGGCGAACGCGTGCGCGCCGATCTCGGCGTCCCAACCGCGGCCGTTGCTCCGGCCACGGACGCCACGCCGGGTCCGCACAGCGTCGTCACGGTGATCGTCGGTCGCGACTACCTGGCCGCGACGGCGATCGCGGTCCCGACCTCGTCGCTCGCTCCCGCGCACTAGCATGGCGCGCCGCGCGCTCGCGCTCGCGGCGCTCGTGCTGGTCGCGCTCGCCGCGGCCGGCTATGGCGCGCGGAGGCTGTGGCTCAAATCCGACGACATGCTGCGGCCCGTCGTCGTGCAGCGCGACGCGGACGCCGCCGCGCTCCTCGCCCCGTCGCTCGGCGCGCGGATTGCGGCGGTC